>DATGUX010000432.1:0-2876 GCA_035300985.1 Fodinibius sp. | reverse complement strand
ATAGATCGAAACACAAGTGTCATATTGCTGCTTTGCAAGGTTGATAATATTATCACGCGTAATCATATAAACCTCCAGTTGTTATTGTTAGCTTTGCTATAGATACTTAATAAACAATGAGCCTAAAGACAAGATTCAATTATGTTCTTTTTAGGGCTTTTCATCTACAAAGTTTCGTTGAATGCTAATAAAGTCTGCGGAGGAGTACTCTTTTTCACATTAACGAGTTGCTTCCAACTGACTCCTTCAACCAGTATTATTATATGGAATGAATTATAACATTAAGTTCAATTTAAACAATCGGCCTTTGCCAAAAAAGTTGATGTATGATCTCTGGAAGAGTAGAGGCCACCATCATTACATCGCCACTTTTCCATTAATTGGATATTAATCTATGGGCTTGATATCTAAAATAGTTATTTGGAATTTAAACTTACACCACTTATTATAGGAATTCTTACAACAAGAAATAAAATATTTATGCACTTTTTCTTAAATCAATCCGGTATGTATATGTGTGCGACCTGCATGCTTATGTGTTGCTCAAGCAGCGCCCATCCGGATGATGTTAGAAAGATTATGTGATTATTTACTTTCCATAACGCTTTTTAAAGCCCATTCATCCCGGAGATGAGTGGGCTTTTTTATTTTACCCCAAAAATCCAAAAAACAATCAAATGATCAACCTAAAGGAAAAGGAAAAAACTGCTGCCGAAGAAATAGGAGGTATTCACGCCATCCCCGAACTTGCCCGCCAGTGGCAAAAGCTAAATTTGGCAAAAATCCTTAAGCGAAAGGCCGCCTTTGTTTCAATCAGCCAGAACAAGTGTCTTTATGAGAAGGAGGGAGCCTTAGGTCACGAAAACCATCGTTCCCGCGGGAGCCTGCCTGCTACAATAAGAACCGTTAAAGCAGCGAGAAAGGCAGACAACTTTGTTTCGTTCAACTGGGTAGGCTACAATATCTATCGCGGTGACTATCCCCAGACCATTTTTGATCGCGCTCAGTATGAGAGCTGGACGGAAGGCTTAGAGGTGACCGAAGAAAAGAAAAAATGGGATAATGAACTTCCCGAAGAGCTTCAGGAATTAGTAGAGCCCGGGGATTCAGAATTCCGTGAATGTGCCCTGCAGACTGCTTTTGTCGGCACTCCGCTGCCCATTGAACTGGCAAGAAAGGATGTAGAAGTCATCGTCTTTACCGGCCTTCACCTCGACTGGTGTATAGAAGGAAATACTCGCTTGGCACGCGATCATGGCTATCTTCCCATTGTTATTGGCGATGCCACCGGCTGCGAAAAACCTGAGCAAGAGGCCGCGGCCATGGAGCGTATAAATAGGATATTTGCTCCCGTCATTAGTGCCGATACCTTTGTAGAGCTTCTGGAACAGCCTGTGTAGTAAAAAAGGGATAACATAATTACCGGTAATGATTGTGGACCAAGGTGCCTGTAATCCTTTAAATAGGTGCCCAACAATGGCGTGGGATTAAATTCCCACGTTATGGATGGACTTGAGTAGCCAAGATGCCGTAACAAAGTATGGAGCCCTATTTTATGATCGTCACCAAAGGGTAAATACGTTCATATATCCTTACCGGATAGCCCTATTTTTATTTATAAATGCATGATTCCCTTCCAAAAGAACCATACATTCCAATAAATATCTATCACCACTTTTAAAATACTATTCCGCTTATGAGTTCCGATCAGGCTACTATATTTACCCATACCGAAGGGCAAGTTCAAGAGAACGGTTTTACCATCATTGATAAAGATGATCAGCGGCCCTGGGGCGGCTTCTTTGTGATTAAAGAGAGTGAGGCGGCCCATTTTGCGGACGTTTATTTCGATGATGTATCAACCGATAAGCTACACTTATCGGGCAAGTTGAGTCCCAAAATTCTGCTGGTCCATCCCGGCAAGCGCCTGTCGTGGCAGTACCATCACCGGCGCGCCGAAATCTGGAAGGTACTAAAGGGACCAGTGGGCGTTATCACCAGTGATACCGATGAAGAGGGGCCGCTGCAACAGCATGAGTCCGGCGAGGTGATCACACTGCAGCAGGGCGAGCGCCACCGGCTGGTTGGGCTGGACGGCTGGGGTATCTTAGCCGAGATCTGGCAGCATACGGATCCTGGTCGTCCTTCAGATGAAGACGATATCGTACGTGTTCAGGATGACTTTGGCCGGTAAGAAACCCGGAGGGGATAAGCTTTTCACCTCCTTCATAAGCAATATTGAATTCAGCTAATAATAAATGATGACCCTATGGACCGACAAACCTTTTTTTCACTTACTGCAGCCGGACTTCTGGGTAATATTTTTGCATCACATTCTGCACCTTCCACTACGCACGCCTCGCAGCAAAAAAAACGGTACCAGGGGGGCAAGAGCCCGTGGCCGCTTTGTTTGGATACTGCTACAATACGCCCCGCGTCGTTAGAAGAAAAAGTGTCGATTGCCTCCAGGGCCGGCTTTGATGCCATAGAACCATGGGACGGAGAGCTTGAAGCGTTTGAAAAAAATGGGGGCAACCTTAAAGCATTAGGCCAGGAAATAAAAAACCAGGGGCTGTTTGTACCCAGTGTTATCGGCCTGTGGAATGCTCTTCCGCCTACGCAGAAAGAGTGGGAAGCCTCCCTTGAGGATACCCGCCGCCGCATGCGCATGGCTTCGGATATTGGCGCAGAACACATTCAAACTATTCCGGATACGGTGGGAAAAGACTACGACCTCCGCTGGTTAGCCGACCGGTACCGCGATATTATTGAAATTGGCCTTCAGGAATATCACATCAAGCCCGCATTGGTATTCGTGAAGTTCTTCCCTCTAAAAACACTGGGTGAAGCCACCGCTGTTGCCATCAATGCCAATC
>DATGUX010000431.1:0-3448 GCA_035300985.1 Fodinibius sp. | reverse complement strand
CCGGCCTGGGCGCTTTCAAGCACCAGGAATTCGAACTGTTTTTGGTCGTCATGAACGGGCACGCCCCATTCTTCATCATGATATTGAAGGTATTGATCGAAGGTGTCTTCGCACCAGCCGCACCGATTTTTTTTCATTGCCTTTGGAAAAAATGAACGTTATTGTTGTTGCAGGTTATATTAAACATAAAATTTTGGACAGATGCATTGGAAAAATCTTGTTGATCAGTTTGCAACAGAAAGTGGAATTAATCCTGATCTTGCAAGGCAGGTAGAGTCGCTCACGCAGTTTTTAGAGCAGGTTATTGCCCGGCAAGAAGAAGAGGAGGTACTACAGCGGCTGGCGGAGTTACCTGAGCTGGCTGCCCGTGCTTTCGATGAGGGGGATAAGCAGGCACAGGAAAAAGTACAACAAAAAATTTCTGAGCTATCCACCGACGAGATCGGCCGATTACTGCGCTACTATACGGTATTCTTTCATCTGATGAACTCTCAGGAGCAGCGCGAAATTTCACGTATTAACCGGGAGCGCGCCATTGAGATGGATCCCGATTCCCCGCGCGATGAAAGCATTGCCGAGGCTGTTCACTTTTTGAAGGAAGAAGGCTATTCGGCCGATGAAGCGGCCGGCGTTATTGGCAAGCTTGATATACAGCCCACGATTACTGCCCATCCGACGGAAGCCCGCCGCCACAGCGTGATGCTTAAGCAGCAGCATATTACCAAAATGATTGAGCAGTTGCGCCAGAGCGAGCTGACGCCTGACGAAGAAACGGCGCGCACGATGGATATCTTAAATGAAATTCACCTGCTGCTGGCTACCGATGAAGTGCGTCGCGGCAAGGTAACAGTGGGTGATGAGGTCGAAAATGGGCTGTTCTTCTTTACCAATACCATCTGGGATGCCATTCCGCAGCTGTATGATGATCTTCGCAATGCTTTTAATACCTATTATGATGAGGTCCCGGACTTTGCCACGATCTTTCGGTATCGGTCCTGGATTGGGAGTGACCGCGACGGCAATCCCAATGTAACTTCGGATGTTACCTGGGATACACTGATGGAGCAGCGAAAGAACGTTTTCCATCTTTATCTTGAAGAGTTAGACAAGCTGCGCCGATATTTAAGTATCTCTACAACAAAGTACGATATTTCGGATGAACTGGCGGCCTCTCTGGAGGAGGACCGGGAATCAGATCCGCTTTCGGAGCGCTATCAGAGGCTATATACTCAAGAGCCCTACCGGCGTAAGATTGTGCATATCATTCACAAGCTGCGTGCCCAGATTGAGGTTATTGAGCAGGGAAGTCGTGCTGCTATTCGTAAACAAGCGCAGCAATATACGGCCCAGGACTTTCAGGGCGAGCTGGAGCTGATTGTGGATAGCCTGCGCGAGTCGGGGCTGGAGGAAATTGCCTCGGTGGGTGAAATCCATCATTTAATTACCCGGGCCCGTACTTTCGGTTTCCATATGGCTGCGCTGGATATACGCCAGCACAGCCGCATTCATGAACATGCGGTTTCAGAGCTTCTGAAGGTGGCTAATGTTACGGATGATTATTCAGCGCTTGCAGAGGATGAGAAGATAGCGCTTCTCAGCCGGGAGCTTCAAAATCCGCGTCCTCTTTCTCCGGTGAAGAAGCAGCTGAGTGATGAGACTACTCAAATGCTCGAAACCTTTTCGCTGGTCAACGAGATGCTGGCGGTAGACCCCAACTGCTTTGGCGATTATATCATCAGTATGACCCACGGGGTCAGTGATATGCTGGAGGTACTTATCCTGGCCAAAGAAACCGGACTTTGGAATAACGACGAAGGAAGCGTTGAGAGTGCCATCAATGTGGTACCGCTTTTTGAGACCATCGAGGATCTTGAGGAGTGCGGTCGGCTGATGAGCGAAATATTTGAGAATGAGCTGTATCAGAAACAGCTGCAGGCGCGCGACAATTTTCAGGAAATTATGGTCGGCTACTCCGACAGTAACAAGGACGGAGGTTACTGGATGGCCAACTGGGCCCTGGAAAAGGGGCAGCAGGCTTTAGGCGAAGTGTGCCGGGAATATGATGTTGATATGCGCATTTTCCACGGCCGCGGCGGTACGGTAGGCCGCGGCGGCGGACATTCTAATGAAGCTATCTTAGCTTTGCCGCCTGTCAGTAATGATGGACGCATCCGGTTTACCGAACAGGGTGAAGTTATATCATTCCGCTACTCCCTTGCATCCATTGCGCGCAGGCATCTGGAACAGATCGTTAATGCCGTTATACGGGTGACCGTAGCCGAGCCGCGATCGGTTAATCAGCAAGATAAATTTCACCAAACGATGGAGCAGCTTGCCGGCCGTTCGATGGAGGCTTACCGCGAGCTGATTGATGATGATCATTTTTGGAGCTGGTTTACACAAAAGACCCCCATTGAACATATCAGCCGGTTGCCTATTACCTCCCGCCCGGTTTCGCGCGGGGAAGGCGAGAAAGTGGATTTTGAAGGCCTTCGAGCCATTCCATGGGTGTTCTCCTGGACGCAGGTACGCTATAATGTACCGGGCTGGTATGGTACCGGCGTGGCTCTCCATGAGATGATTGAAAAGGATGAGGCGCTGTTAGATCAGCTTCGCGAATGGTACCGGGAGGGGGTTTATTTCAGAGGAGTTCTGGATAATGCCCAGCGAGAAATTGCCCGCACGCATATCCCTACATCTACTATTTATGACGATCACGGCGAAGATAAATACCATAAAGAGATCGTGGCCGACTATGAGAGGACGAAGGAGGTTATCCTGGCTATTACGGGGCAAGATTATGTCTTACAGAACAGGCCCGTCATTAAAAAATCGATCCGCTTCCGTAATCCCTTCACCTATCCGCTGAATATGATGCAGACCGAACTGCTGCAGCGCTGGAGTGAGCAGGAAGATGATGATAAAGAGGATGCCACAAGGAATGCCGTTTTCCTAAGTATTAACGGCATTGCAGCCGCTATGCAAAGCACAGGTTAACAACAATTAAGAATTAAAAATTAGGAATTGAAGAGTTAGGATTAGACGTTTTTTTAATTCCTAATTCTTCATTTTTAATTCTTAATTAATTCCTTCATCTGCCGGCGGAACTTTGGGGCGCCGCCATTGGCGGGATGCCGTACCGGGATGTATGAAATGCCAAAATCGGTCAGGCTTTGCTCGCATTTGCGTCCCACAGCAATACACTGTGCATCGGGAAATAAGCCCAGAAAGGCTTCCAGAGAGGGATAGCCCTGCTGCAGCTCGTGGTCGGTTGGCGTTCGGTTGCTGAGCATGCCATCATCAGGATTGTAGGGGTGCCAGGCCAGGGCGTTCCAGAGTACTACTTCATAGGGATCGATGCCCAGTTTATAGAGGGCCTTCCACATGATAGTGGCCGTGGGCTCGGTCATGCCCTTCTTTTTGATGCTCGGCTTGCTGGTGCGCTTAG
>DATGUX010000430.1:0-4878 GCA_035300985.1 Fodinibius sp. | reverse complement strand
GGGATCAGACATAATTTTAAATGCAAGAGCCGAGAATGGCTCCTGAACACTGGGCTTCCGCTCAAGCTTCTCATCGTGATCTTCAGGATTTTTACCCTGGATCGGAGGTATATCATAAGGACTCGGCATATATTTAAGCACCTTGTCCAACAGTGCCTGAACGCCCTTATTCTTAAGAGCAGAACCGCACATTACCGCCGTAATATCACGCTCCAGCGTAGCTTGGCGGATAGCATCTTCAATTTCTTCAGTGCTGATCTCCTGATCCATAAGATACTTTTCCATCAGCACATCATTATGATCAGCAATGGCCTCAAGCATCACCTTGCGATACTTCTCGGCCTGTTCCTTCAACTCATCAGGAATTTCGACCTCCTCATACTCCATACCAAGAGATTCGTCGTCCCAAATAATACCTTTCATCTTAATAAGATCAACGACACCGCGGAAGTTTTCCTCAACACCAATGGGAATTTGAATAGGGATGGGATTAGCATTCAGCTTATCGCGCATCTCTTCCACTACATTAAAGAAATCGGCGCCGGTTCGGTCCATCTTATTAACAAAGGCCATGCGCGGCACATCATACTTATTTGCCTGTCGCCATACAGTTTCCGACTGCGGCTGAACGGCTCCAACTGAATCAAAAACGGCAATTACACCATCAAGTACCCGTAGCGAGCGCTCTACTTCTACCGTAAAGTCAACGTGACCAGGGGTGTCAATAATATTAATGCGGTGGTCCTTCCAGATACAATGCGTAGCAGCAGACTGAATAGTAATGCCACGCTCTTTCTCCTGCTCCATCCAATCCATCTGAGAAGCCCCGTCATGGGTTTCTCCAATACGATGCGTAATACCTGTAAAGTAAAGAATACGCTCGGTCAAAGTGGTCTTACCTGCGTCTACGTGTGCCGCAATACCGATATTTCGAGTACGCTTAATGCGGTCAACTATCTTCTGGTCGGTCTTTGTCTTTGTTTCAGCCATTTAATAAAAAAATTACTATCTGTAAATCGTTTTAGAATCTAAAGTGAGCAAAAGCCTTATTAGCTTCCGCCATTCGATGGACTTCATCCTTCTTGCGAACGGCTCCGCCCTCATTATTTGAGGCATCCATCAACTCCCGTGATAACCGGCGAGCCATAGACTTATCATTTCTTCCGGTCGAAGCGCTAATAATCCAGCGCATTCCCAGAGCAGTACTGCGCTCAGGACGAACCTCTATGGGCACCTGATAAGTAGAGCCACCTACGCGGCGAGACCGAACCTCCACCACCGGCGCAACATTGCTTAGGGCTTCCCTAAACACTTCCATACCCTCAGCACCGGTTTTTTCTTCAATAATTTCAAAAGCCTGATAAAGAATTTTTCGGGCTACATTCTTCTTACCGTCCCTCATCAGGTTATTCACGAAACGCGTTACTTGCTTGTCGCCAAATACGGGATCCGGCTGCACATCACGCTTATCTGCTGTATTTCTTCTCATATTCTTATCCGTTTAGTTACTTACTCAACAACTCTAATTAGGCTTCTTAGTACCATACAGGCTGCGGCCCTGTTTTCGATCTTCAACGCCGGCCGTATCGAGCGTACCGCGCACGATATGATAACGGACGCCCGGCAAATCCTTAACCCGGCCGCCTCGTACAAGAACAATACTATGCTCCTGCAGGTTATGTCCTTCACCCGGTATATAGGCTGAAACTTCATAACCATTAGTCAAACGGACACGAGCCACTTTTCGCAGCGCCGAATTTGGCTTTTTGGGCGTGGTAGTATAAACCCGAACACATACTCCGCGCTTCTGCGGGCAGTTCTCCAAAGCAGGCGAACTTGTTTTTGAATGCTTGCTTTCTCTACCTTTTCGAATAAGTTGTTGTATAGTAGGCAATTTTTAAACGCTTAATTGATTTTTCGGTCAAACAAGAGTGGCCAATGATACGGAATTATCAACTAATAATGCAAGAAAAAATAATGATTTTCTTTTCCTTTTTTGCTCAGGGATTCATTTCTTATAAATCTCAGTCAATAAGGACTCAGAACAAGATGAATAAATAGTATATTAAAATATATCAGTATATCAATTTTGCTTTTAACCGATCTGTCTAATCTAAGTACTAAGCGTTTAGAAGCGCTCAATGAGAGTGGAATTAACACCATTGCTGAACTGCTGGATTTTTTTCCACGACGCTATTTAGATCGATCTGCGGTTCTTCCTATTCACCAGGTGAATGGACAGGGAGAGGAAGTTACGGTCGTCGGACGCATTAAACAAATGCGTCAACAAGGTTATGGCCGAAAAAAGAGACTTGAAATAATCATCCAGGATAATACCGGCAAACTTAAGGGGGTCTGGTTCAAAGGCGGCTACTATATTAAGAAACGGTATTCCAAAGGAGATGCCGTTGCTTTCTTCGGCCAGGCCAAACAGTACGGGCGCTATGTCTCCATTGCCCATCCTGAAGTGGATAAGATTGATAACAAATCCGACATCCAGAACTTTGGCCGTATTGTTCCCATATATCCCGGTAATAAAGCACTCTCAAAAGCACGCATCAGCAGCAAACTTGTGCTGCGATGGCAAAAAGAAATTCTCGATAAGGTGAAGCCACCGGAATTCCTTCCTGAAGAGTTGCTTCAAGACCATAATCTACCCCTGCGCCGGCGGGCCTACCGAATGATTCATCTACCGGAGTCTGCTTCAGAATATCAGCAAGCCTTTAACCGATTTAAGTTTGAGGAACTTTTCCTATTTGAACTGAGTGTTGCCAAAACCAAACAAGATGTCATTAAACAACGCCGGGGACATCTATTTCAGAACCTCTCTGAATATACTCCTCCCTTTTTCAACGAGCAGCTTCCTTTTGAATTGACCGACGGGCAGAAGTCTGCACTGGCTGATATCAAACGGGATGTACAATCGGGCAGCCAGATGAATCGCCTGATTCAAGGTGATGTAGGTTCGGGTAAAACGGTCGTGGCCATTGGTGCTATCCTAATGGCGCTTGACAATGATTTTCAAGCCACCTTCATGGCTCCGACGGAAATACTGGCCGAGCAGCACTATCGGACACTCTCAGATTTTTTACAGCCGCTCGATATCAACATTCGTCTGCTGGTGGGTGGTCAAAACAACAAACTTCGCGAGGATATCCTTAATGATATAGAAGGCGGAGGCTGCCAGATTGTAGTAGCCACGCATGCAGTTATTCAGGAAGAAGTTTCCTTTCACAAACTGGGGCTTGCAGTCATTGACGAGCAACATCGCTTTGGTGTAAAACAACGGGCTGAAATCCTGCAGAAAGGAGACCATCCGCATGTGCTGGTGATGTCAGCTACGCCCATTCCCCGCTCTTTGGCTATGACCATTTACAGCGATCTCGACATCTCTGTCATCAAGGGGCTGCCCGGCGGCCGAAAGCCTGTCAAAACGGGGGTCCGGCCTCAGAATAAGCATCAGGATATTTATCGATTTGCTGAGCAAGAGCTGCAGAAAGGCGGGCAGATGTACGTTGTTTATCCGCTGGTTGAGGAATCCGAAAAGGTAGATTTAAAAGACGCAACGGCCGGCTTTGAAAAACTGAAGAAGCAATTTCCCGACTTTAAGGTTGGATTATTGCATGGACAGATGAAATCCGAAGAAAAGGATGGCGTCATGCAACAATTTATCGAAAATAACATTCAAATCCTGGTATCTACTACCGTTATCGAAGTGGGTGTTGACGTGCCCAATGCCAGCGTCATGATCGTGGAACATGCCGAGCGCTTTGGATTATCTCAGCTGCACCAACTGCGCGGGCGCATTGGCCGCGGGCAACGCCAGAGCTATTGCATTCTTATTCACGGGCAGAAGGTGAGCAAAGAAGCACGATACCGCCTGCAAAAGATGGCAGAAACAAACGATGGTTTTGAGATTGCGGAAGCGGACTTAAAATTACGCGGTCCGGGCGACTTTCTGGGCACCAAACAGAGCGGACTCCCCGAGTTTAAAGTCGCCGATATTGTCGAAGATCAGTGGATCCTGGAACAAGCCAAAAACGCCGCCTGGCAAGTGATAGACGATGATCCGGAGCTCAAACAACCCGAGCACAAGGAGCTTAGAAAAGTGTTTATTCCCTACTTTAAAGAGCGCAAGCAGTTTTACAAAATAGGGTAAATCATTTCGAAGAGCCTTTTGCATAAATCCCCGTACAGTATTTGCCAGACGATTCCACTGGATTTGGGATAACTGCTAATTTTTTCCGGTATCCAAAGCGAAATTAGGGGCAGATAATTGAAGAATCAATAAAATAATAAACTGCCGCGCCTCTTAGTTCGCTACAATGTGACTCCCGAGCAATCTACATTCTCAAAGTCACCATTCCAGCATGCTTTATCACCATTTTTATAGTTAGGTGACTTAACAAAGCCGACTTTCGTCTCGCTATTAAATTTAATCATCACATCAGCATCTTCGGCAGAGTTATCTAACTCAATAATACGTACAGGGCCTTCAGTGGAATAATCTATTTTGGAGCCGTTATATGAATTATTCGCCAATATCTCAAGATTCATTTCAACATCCTGATTATCCATCTCCCAGTCAAGTGTTGCCCATGCCTGAGACGTTTGACCGGCCCGACCAAAGCTGTAATACTTCCATAACCCCTCAGTAACGGCGTTATTGGAAATACCGCTGAGATAATGTTTCTCTCCATCGCCTTGCAACACGGGGCTTGACAGGAAAAGATCCCATTGCAGCTGATTATCTGACTTCTGTTCAGCCACCAGGCGAAACTTTCTAATAATAGCACGTCCCACCTGTTCCTCATTCTCTTCATTCGTGAACTGCCACTGCCATTTGGTGTCGCTTATTTCTTCAGCTTTAGCAGTATC
>DATGUX010000429.1:0-2453 GCA_035300985.1 Fodinibius sp. | reverse complement strand
GCATCATCCGCGCCCTGATAATAAAAGGGCGGTTGCAGGATACCGGCCGGAAATACAATTTCATTAAATGAGGGATTATAGTAGGCATTAACCGTAGGAGCCGTCATAAACCATTCAGAACGATCGACCGGCTTGCCCAGTTTGTCTATCATATACTGATATTGCCACCGGCCCGTCTGGCGAAGATTAGCCACCAGTGAACTGCTGTCAATGTCCACGGAAGAGTAATCTTTCCACTCATCGGGATAGCCGATTTTCTTCACAAAAGCATCAAGCTTGGCCAAAGCCTTTATCTTCGTAGAATCACTCATCCAGTCAAGCTTTTTTATGCGGCCCCGGTAGGTCTCCTGCAGATTTTCGACCAGGCCCACCATATATTCCTTGGCCTCCGGCGGAAAATAACGCTCCACATAAAGCTGGCCCAGCGCATCTCCCAGCTCGCGGTTTACCAGATTGCTTGCCCGCTTCCAGCGTGGCTCAGGCTGCTGCTGGCCGTTCAAAACCTTGTTATAAAAACTAAAGTGTGCTTCTGCAAATGGGGATGACAACCAGGGAGCATATCCACTAACGAGATGATAGCGCAGATAATCTTTCCACACATCCACGGGCTTACTTTCAAGCAGTGCCGAGACCCGTTTGTAAAATTTAGGCTGGCCAACCTGAACGGTATCCACCCCCAACTCCATCTGTTGCACAATCTTCTGCCAGTCTATCTGGGGTGAAATTTCGTTTAGCTCATTTATTGCCATCAGGTGGTAATTGGCTTCGGGATCGCGCAGTTCAACCGGTGTTTTAGAAGCTTCCGCCAGCTTCGTCTCCAAGTCGATCACCTGACTGGCCTCTTCAGGCGCAGAAGCCTCCTTCGAGCCGCTCAGGGTCAAGATCCTTGTCACATAATCTTTATAAGCCGACCGGATGTTTTTACTCCTGCTGTCATCCTTCAGATAATATCCCCGATTGGGCAGCCCCAGTCCTCCCTGATCAAGGTGTACACGTTCTATCCTGCTGTTTTTGTCATCCGGTCCCACATGAAAACTAAAAAGCGTGCCATTGCTTTTTTTATATTCACGGACCACCTCAGGTAGAATCTCATCACTGCTCTGGATTGCTGCAATATGATCAAGTGATTCCTGTAGCGGCTTAAGTCCGGCTTTTTCAACCGCCATGCTGTCCATAGCACTTTGATATAACCCCGCAATCTGCTGCTCAATACTGCCTTCCTGCAGGTTATCTTCCCGGGATACAGAATCCAGAATCGTTTTCATCTTTTGGAGAGCCTTATCACGCACCACATAAAAAGACCCCCAGCCGGTTTTGGAGGCCGGAATCTCCGTATTTTCCAACCAGCTTCCATTGGCATACTCAAAAAAGCTGTCCGCGGGACTCACCGTAGTGTCACGACCGGAGAGATCCAGGGCTTGTTGTGCGGCCTGCTCATTATATTTCTTGCTGCCATTATCGCAACCGGATAGCCCCGCTAACAACAACCCGAAAATCACTACAAGACTCAGAAAGGATTTCATCAATAACACGCTATTATTTGGATTCTAATAATCAAGGAAAGATAACAGTTTTAGCGTTATACAACAATACGTCAGCTCTCTGATTTAGATCTTTCCTGTTTAGCTGGATAGTTCCACTTCTATACCGGAACTAAATACTTGTTTAGACCGCAGGCCTGTTTTTAACGAACGGCTAAAAAATGATTAGCGTTTAGACTACTAACAATCAGAAAACAACTTTTGAGGGTGGCACAAATGAGAATAGGTATTATTGGATCCGGAAATATAGGCGGTAACCTGGGCATTCATCTGGCCGGCGCCGGGTATGAAATACTATTTAGCTCACGACATCCGGATGAGCTAAAGGCGCTTGCCAAGGAAGCCGGAAAGAACGCCACAACGGGCACTATCGAAGAAGCATCCGCTTTGGGCGATGTCATCGTCTTATCTGTTCCCTTCTGGGCGGTGGAAGAAGTAGCGGAGAAGATAGGACCTCAATCCGGAAGGATGATTATCGAAACGGTGAATCCCTATCCGCAGCGCGATGGGCAAATGGCACAGAAAGTACGCGACAGCAGTCGTGCCGCATCGGAGTTCGTGGCCGATCACTTTCCCGAAGCTCATGTGATCAAGGCATTCAACGCTATCTACTTCAAGAATCTGCGGGATCAAGCATTCCTGGAAGGTCAGCGACGGGCGATCCCATACGCCGGCGATCATCAACCCTCATTAAAAAAGACAGAGCAGCTGATTACTGACATCGGCTTTGACCCGGTTTATGTTGGTCAACTGTCCGAGAGCCATATCATTGATCCGGAACAAGCGCTGTACACCAAAGATCTGACGGCTCAGGAGATGAAGGCCATCCTGGATAAACAGTAACAGTTTAGCCGGGTTTTTCACCAGGAAATTCATTATCCATACATTGATATAACTCTATGTGAAGCAAGG
>DATGUX010000428.1:0-3517 GCA_035300985.1 Fodinibius sp. | reverse complement strand
TTTGTTACCGAGCAGTGGCCGCTGCTTTCCACCAGCCTCTGGCGCGACAGTCCCGCCCTGCTCAGCTTCGATATTTCCCGATATAGCCTCACGCGGGATGGTCTTAGCAATATCGATCAAAGCCGTTATCCATGGTGGATCGATCTGAGGAACATTCAGTTGTCTAATAACTTAAATTAAGCTTTATGAAGTTTGCGGTCATTGCAAATCCAAAGAAATATTCGGTTAAGGAACCTTTTATAGACATTCTGCACTGGGCTGACAAACATGCCGTAGGTATTTTGTTCAGTACCGAGCTTCGCGAGCTTTATGATGGCGAGGAACATCCGTCTGCGATTGTTGCGGAAAGTGAAAAGGAAGCCATCGACGGTGCCGACATCATCATCGCAGTGGGCGGCGACGGTACCATGCTCTATACGGCCCGGCTGATGAAAAATATTCAAAAACCTATACTGGGCATTAACAGTGGCAGGTTGGGCTTTATGGCTTACACCCAAAAGGAGAATATAGCACAGGCATTAGCCAGCCTTCAAAACAGTGACTATCGCATTGACAAGCGATACCTGCTGACAGCCGAGGACCATCAGGGCAACATTTATCATGCGCTAAATGAGTTCCTTTTTTCCAAAAAAGACTCCACCTCCATGGTCAACATCAGCGCTGAGTATGATGATATGTTCATCAACAGCTACTGGGCAGATGGTCTCATTGTAGCATCGCCCACCGGCTCAACGGCCTATAACTTATCCTCAAGCGGACCTATCGTGATGCCCAATACCGATGTGATGGTGCTCACGCCCATTAATCCCCATACACTGACGACCCGGCCGCTGGTGCTGTCTTCTAACAAATCACTCAAAGTAACGGTCAAGGAGCAGGAACATGAGGTGCTCTTTTCCTACGATGGCCAAAGCAAAGAGATCTCATCCTATCCTTTAGAAGTGCAAATAAAGCGCTCGGATTTTACCATTGACCTGATTGAGCTTCCAAACCAAAGCTACTTTGATACGCTGCGTCACAAGCTGATGTGGGGTATGGACTCGCGACGTGACCGCAGGTAGCGTCCGAGAGCTGCTCAAAAAGCTTAAGACCTGCTAATAATACCGCGCTCCCAATCCCAAAGCGGCAGAACAGGATTCAGAAGCCAGAAGTAGCTTATCTACTGCTAATAAACAATCCTCGGGGCAGAGCCCCGAGGTATTCAACAGGAATAAGTTCTTTTTTTATCTTAATGAAAACCTCAGGTTTTCAAACTTTCCTTGTTTTTACCCCGAGGCAAGCCTCGGGGAATTCTTTGATTAAAAATAATCTGTCGCACCTATTGGGGAGCTGAGTAATTCATTCTTTGATATGTTCGTTTTATAGCCTCTTAATTTTTGTAATCTATCCATTCCTGGCCCTTCCATTTGCGCATAAAATTATCAAAGTGGCGCATAATCGCCAGGTTATATACGGCTTTGGACCAATGGGTTACGCTTCTTGGCAAAGCCCTGAAACTCATGGAAAAACCGGGAGTTAGATAGGTCATTTGATGCCAGTAACCCTCCGGCATATACAGCGTCTGACCGTGAGTAAGCTCAGCGATATGTCCCTTTGACCGTTTCAGTGCCCGGAATTTTTCAAAATCAGGATTGGTAAAATCGATATCATCCCGCGAGATCAACGCATGCGGCACCTTATACAGATATTTTGTTTCTGAATGCGGATAAAGAATGCACCGCTTTTTTCCGTGGAAGTGGAAATGAAAGATATTAGCGTAATCAATATCGAAGTGCATAAAAACCTTAGCGTTCTCCCCGCCAAAAAATAAGGTTGGCAGTTTTTTAATAAACCAAACGTTAAGATCGGGAAATTTAAAATCGTCTTGCAGAACCGGCACCTCCTTTAACATATGGTAAAGAAAAATGCGATAGTTGGTAGGTCCGGACCTAAGCAGATCTATATAATCTGCCATTTTCATCTCGGTATGCGATTCATTGAATTTCTGATCAGCCGTTATGGGACGGTCATCATATAGCGGCACTACCTTATCTCCGGCCACTTCATTGATATAATCCAGATCCCATTTTTTAGTTGCCGGCCAGTCATCCACCAAATGCTCTATCTTCTGGGGCTTCACATAATTCTCTGAAACTCCTCTTTAGATATAGTTTCAACTCTTTCTATGGGTTCTAACTGTAATTTATATCCCTTGCCCATCACGCTAACCTGTATTTTTAAGCAATTATTGCCGTTTTAAGATTTCCTTAACAATTAGCACTTCTCAACAATTCATATCAAAGATTGACTTTTTTGGGCTAAAAACAAGTCTTTGCACTGAAGAAACCCACCTCAATTAACTTCGTCACCTATCATAACTTTCCAGCTGTTCCTCTTTTAAAGTATACATGGACCCGTCCTGAAATTCAGCGAATTTCCCATTATCTTTAGAAGGAAATTTTAACTATTAAAACACTCAGTCAATATGAAAGTATCAGTAGTTGGAGCCGGCGGAAATGTCGGTTCTACCGTATCGATGTCAGTTGCACAGCGCGATTTTGCCCAAGAGGTAGTCATGGTAGATATTGTGCAGGAGAAGAATGGAGATAAAATTTATCCCTCCAAAGGACGGGCACTGGATCAGTGGGAATCATCGCCCATCCACAAATTCGACACCAAACTTACCGGCACGGTTGATTATGAAGATACGGCCGGATCCGATGTGTGCGTTATTACAGCCGGCGTACCGCGCCGCCCGGGCATGAGCCGCGATGACCTGCTGGAAACTAATGCGGGTATCGTTCAGGAAGTAGTTGAGAATCTGGTTAAGCACTCCCCTGATACTATTCTGATTATCGTATCCAATCCACTGGACGTGATGGCCCAGGTAGCGCTTGAAACCAGCGGTTTCGACTCCAGCCGCGTGATGGGCATGGCCGGTATCCTGGATACGGCACGCTATCGCTCATTTCTGGCCCAAGAGCTGGACATTTCACCCAAAGACATACAAGCGCTGCTGCTGGGCGGCCACGGTGATACCATGGTACCCCTTCCCCGTTTCACCACGATTAGCGGCATGCCTGTTACCCAGTTTATTGATGAAGAGAAGCTGGAAGAGATCGTCGATCGCACCAAAGGCGGCGGCGGCGAGCTGGTGAACCTGATGGGCACCTCTGCCTGGTACGCTCCCGGCGCTGCGGCCGCACAAATGGTGGAAGCTATTATGCTTGATCAAAATCGGGTACTTCCGTGTGCTGCTCACCTAAACGGCGAATACGGCCAGGAAGACCTGTTTTTGGGTGTTCCCGTCAAGCTGGGCAAAGGCGGCATCAAAGAAATAATAGAGGTTGATTTAAATGATGAAGAACAACAACTTTTAGACAACTCAGCTGATCACGTGCATTCTGTCCTTGCAGAATTCCGTGAGCTGATGAATTAATAAATCGCAATAAATAGAAGACCTAAGGCCTCTTCACTACTTGCATTTAACCAAAAGGCTCCGCCGATCACAGCGGAGCCTTTTGTGTATCGGCGATTT
>DATGUX010000427.1:0-3500 GCA_035300985.1 Fodinibius sp. | reverse complement strand
TGGATCATCCCTTCCAACCCGACCACCCGCCGCCTGAGGCAGGAATCCAGGGGGTTCTTTTTTAAAGTAAGAAAATAATATGGATTATGAGCCACAAACGCTATTTTTTGGCATTACTCAAAACGTTTAGGACACTATTGGATTAAAGTCTATTAATCAGCAAGGTATTGAAGAGAAGTGGCAGCCATAAAAGGTCATAAAAATGATATGGTTAACGTAAGCTGGTGCTATCTTTTATCCCATGATTTGCCTTGTTCGGGATGGGATTCGTTAAAAAAGGTAAAAAATAGGTTGATATTAATTTGCATATGGTTATAACAGTTGATTATTTTGTTAACGGTAACTTAATATGATGGAAGGAGAGTTATCGGGAATAGCTTCTATTATCTTCAACGGTAATTCCTGCTCTAACTAAAATAGCTTTGGGTACATTGCCATTTAAAAAGTTCAGTTTTCACCTTTTATCATATCACGGTTTCTTCTGCACAATAACCAATCATAAATACTATACAAGCTGTTATGGGATACAATAGGATTCCACCATTTATAAAGTTGGCAGCATCTGTTTTTTTACTGCTGCTCTGTTCTCTTGCAACACATGCACAAAGTGCGAATCAGGTTAGGGGGAAGGTCATTTCCGAAGCAGATAAAGGGCCTTTACCGGGCGTTAATGTGATGGTAAAAGGAACTACTATTGGAACTACGACTGATGCTGAAGGTGAATATCAATTAAATGCCCCTTCAAAATCAGATACGCTGATCTTTTCATTCATTGGTTTTAAAAGACAGGAAATACCAATCGAGGGACGATCTCAAATTAACATAGAGATGGCGACAGAAGTGATGTCGGGTGAAGAGCTGGTTGTGGTTGGTTTTGGCAAGCAGAAAAAGGCTAATATCACAGGGTCGGTTTCTACTGTTAGTGCCAAGTCGCTTGAATCACGAGCTGTGTCTGATGCTGGACAAATGCTGCAGGGTATCGTTCCGGGCCTTAACTTTTCTACTTCCGGTCTGGGAGGCGAGCTAAACCGGGATATGAGCTTTAATATTCGAGGAACAGGAACGATTGGTGCCGGCTCAAACTCTTCACCCCTGGTGCTGATCGATGGAGTTGAAGCCAGCTTAAATTCAGTTAATCCCAATGATATAGAGTCCGTTACGGTCTTGAAAGATGCGGCGGCTGCTTCTATTTATGGCTCGCGTGCCGCATTTGGTGTAGTTTTAGTAACGACAAAAAGCGGACAAAGTGGCGAACCTCGCTTTAATTATCGCAGCAACTTGCGCTTTTCCTCTCCGCTGGGGCTGCCGGATATGATGGATTCATATACTTTTGCCAATTACTGGAATGAAGCGGCTGCCAATGACGGACAGGGTGCCAAGTTCTCAGACGAAGTAATGGACCGTATCCTCAAGTATCAGAAAGGAGAAATTGATTATGGAACAGTTCCTAATAATAATGGAGATCGGTACCAGTACTATACTGGCTCAAATGGCAATACCGATTGGTTTGATGAGCTTTATAAGGATTATGCCATAGCCCAAGATCACAATTTAAGTGTGAGCGGCGGCACTGATGCAGTAACCTATTACGCCTCAGGCAACTTTCTTGATCAGGGCGGGCTAATGAGCCATGGAGGTGATAACCTGAATCGCTACACCTTAACCGGGAAAATTGATGTTAAAATAACGGATAAAATTACATTCAACTATAAAAACAGGTTTTTACGTGAAGAATATGAACGGCCGAGTCATCAAAACGGGCTGTATTACCACAACATTGCTCGTCGCTGGCCTACTGTACCCGTTAAAAATCCTGATGGCTTTTACTCCGATCCCTCCGAAATTAATCAATTAAGGGAAGGGGGGCGTACGAAAGATATTACAGACATCTATTTTATTCAGGGTAAATTAACGATCAATCCAACGGAACAATGGAATATTATTGCTGAAGGAAATTACAAGATTAAAAACCTAAACAATCATAGCGATGTTTTGCCTGCCTACGCCCACGATGTAGCCGGGAATCCCTTCGCGCTGAGTGTTGGGTGGGATCCACCCGGGCATACGTCGGTTTATGAGTACAATCAGAAGCGGAATTTTGCTAATACGAATATCTACTCGAACTACGAGTTTGATTTCGATAATAACCACCAGCTAAAACTTATGGCCGGTTTTAATGCCGATCTGGAGCGTTACCGTACCATCGGAGCATCCCGAACGGACTTGATTACTCCCGCCCTGCCTACCATTAGCACGGCCACTAATAACAGTAAGGCTAACGAAGGCCAGTATCAGCATTGGGCTACGGCTGGCTTTTTTGGAAGGCTTAACTACAGCTATGATAATCGCTATTTTCTGGAAGCCAATGCCCGATATGACGGCAGTTCCCGATTTATCAATGACAGGCGATGGAATTTGTTTCCTTCCTTTTCTGTAGGATGGGATCTGGCCGCTGAATCTTTTTGGACAAATAAAGAGCTGATCAATCAGTTTAAACTCAGAGGCTCTTATGGGGAATTAGGAAACCAGGATACTGAGAATTGGTATCCCTTCTACCCATCTATGCCGGTAGGCGTCAACAATGGGGGATGGTTAGTTAATGGAGAACAGCCCAATACAGCCTATGCCCCGGGACTGATAAGTTCCCAACTTACCTGGGAGCGCGTAAGTAGCTGGAACGTAGGTTTGGATATGGGAATGTTTAATGACAAGCTTAATGTAACTTTCGACTACTTCAAAAGAACAACCTACGATATGATTGGCCCTGCGCCCAAGCTGCCGGCTATCTTGGGAACTGCGGTTCCACAAATTAATAATGCGGATTTGGAATCTTATGGTTTTGAACTGCAAGTGAACTGGAGAGATCAAATTGGCGACTTTAACTATAACATCCGGGCCGTACTGGCCGACGACCGGCAAGAAATTACCAAATATAATAATCCCACAGGTGATATTGGTACCTGGTATGCTGGCCGAATGGTAGGAGAAATTTGGGGATATAAAACTGCCGGACTTGCTAAAAGAAGGGAAGAAATGGATAAACATCTGCAAGGAGTGAAACAAAGTACTATCGGCAGTAATTGGGGCGCCGGTGATATTATGTACCGCGACCTTAACGGTGATGGTCAAATTGACGGTGGCAGTGGTGTTTTGGGCGATACCGGAGACCAAAGAGTCATTGGCAACTCCCACCCGCGTTATAAGTTTAGCCTGGATATTACCGGGAATTATAAAAACTTCGATTTTAGGCTGTTCCTGCAGGGGATAGGCAAGCGAGACTATATGCCCGGCGGTCCTTATTTCTGGGGAGCTAATAGTGGCATGTGGCAATCAGCCGGTTTTGAAGGTCATATGGACTTTTTCCGTGACGAAAACTCTCCGATGGTCCAAGCCGGAGTGGCAGACGTCAACCTTGATAGCTACTTCCCCAAACCATACTTCAATAGCGGGAAGAATAAACAAACCCAAACGCGTTACCTGCAGGATGCTTCCTATATGAG
>DATGUX010000426.1:0-2642 GCA_035300985.1 Fodinibius sp. | reverse complement strand
GCCATTGCCAATGAATCGGATATTCCCGGTAATACCATCGGTAATATAGATATCTACCCGCACCATTCTTTTGTGGATATACAGGGTCGTTATGTCGAGAAGGTGATTAAGTTTATGAACCGGAACCGGGTGAAAGGGAAGAAAGTTCAGGTAAAAGTAGCTTAGCTCCGGCTACTCTCGAAAATAAAAATGGCGGCCCTTTGGCAGGTGCCGCCATTAAAAAAAGATGGACTCCGATTAGCTTTTAACAAGCTGAACGCTTATCAAAAGCTTGATTTCGTCGCCAACGACAACGCTGCCCGCTTCGGTAACGGGATTCCAGGTAAGTCCAAATTCTTTGCGGCTTATTTTTCCGTTGAGGTCAAATCCTGCGCGGGTATTTCCTTGCGGCCCCGTTGCAATGCCGCCATGAACAACATCCAGTGTTATTTCATTGGTATTACCGGCGATGGTAATATCACCCGTCATTTTGTAATTAGAGTCCGCTACTTTCTCAAAAGAGGTTGACTTAAAGCTAAGCTTTGGGTGGTGTTCGGCATTAAAAAAGTCTTCCGACTTTAAATGATCATCCCGGTCTTTATCACCGGTAGAAATACTGTCGATATCCGCCTCAAAAGAAATGGAAGCATCTTCAAAGCCGGATTCACCGGTCTCTACCGTTCCGCTGAAAGAATTAAAGCTTCCGGTAACGGTGGAAATAACTAAGTGTTTAACTTTAAACTGTACTTCGGAGTGAGAGGCATCAACTTTCCACAAAGTGACTGTATCTGTATTCATATGGTTAGAGTACGTCAATAAATTATTATTTAAAATGATGCTCAATATATACAGTGCAGATGGTTCCTGCTAATTGGTAATATTGATTAGTGACATAAGCAACAAATAATTAGTCAAGCTGTTGCGGACGGGCTGCGCCAAGCCCCATCAGAAGTTTGCAAATAGCAATAGCAAATAAAAAGATCAGGGGAATGAACCAGTTTTTGCTAAGGTCATGCAGGGCTCCAAAGATGATAGGGCCCGTTGCTGCCAGCAAATAGCCAATAGATTGGGCCATGCCGGAAAGCTCCGTAGCCGTCTCGGTATCGGGCGAACGTAAGACGATAAGAAGTAGCGCAAGCCCAAAGCTGCCACCCAGTGAGAAGCCGATAAGGGAAACCCACAGCTCAACTAAATAAGGTTCAGGGCTAAGCAGGCCAAACAGACTTATAAACTCCATTATCAAAAGAAGCCAAATAAGCTTTCGTTGATCTTTTAGTCGTTCAGCCCAAAAGGGCAGCACAATAGATCCCAGCACGCCCATTCCCTGCGAAAGAGAGAGCATCCATCCGGCCGTTGCGGCGCTAAGGCCGCGATCCTGAAGGATCTCCGGAAGCCAGGCCAGGATTACGTAAAAACCCAATGACTGCAGCCCCATAAAAAGGGCGACATACCAGGCGTTCGTTGAATTTCCAAGATCTTTTAGAGACTGCAGAAAGCTTTTTTTGTGTTTGGGAAGAGTTAAGTCTTTAAGTTGGGGCATCCACAGAAAGAAGGTAAAGATTGAAACCGCGGCCCAGGCGCCAAGTGCCCAGTGCCAGCCCCAGTTAAAATTAAAGGCCAGGGGCACACTGATACCTGCAGCAAGGGTAGAACCCAGCCCCAGAAACCCCGAATAGACGCTGGTCATGACGCCGCTATGATTGGGAAAGTCGCGCTTTACAATGCCGGGGAGCAGTACATTGCCAAGAGCAATAGCAATGCCGACCAGCAATGTGCCGCCGAATAGGGCTGCATTCAGAGGAATAACCCGAAGCAGCAATCCGCCGCTAAGTAATATCATAGCAGCGGCAATGGTTCCCTCAATGCCAATGCGCCGGGTGGCCAATGGCGTGAGCGTAGAGATAAGACCGAAGGCAATGAGCGGCAGGGTGGTAAGTAGCCCCAGCATGGTGTTTGATAGCCCCGTGGTGTCGCGAATGGCACCGATAAGCGGACCGACACTGGCCAAGGCCGGCCTCAGATTTAGAGAAACAAAAATGATACCGGCAATAAGCAGTATATTTTGGAAGGTGGAATTTTGCTCATAAGGAGTAGATGCAGCCATAAAATGGGGTAGTTCAAGATGTTCAGATCAAAAGATTGCCAAAGATACAAAACTGTAAGGGCGATTTCTGATAGATATCAGTTATACTATTGGTTATCATAATCCTTTAAAAAGAGTCGTTATGAGTAAAAAAATTGTTTATGTAGATATGGATAATGTGCTGGTGGATTTCCCGTGGGGTATTCAGCAGCTTACAGAAGAGCATCGTATCCAATATGAGGACAGGCTGGATGAAATTCCGGGTTTTTTCAGTAACCTGCCCCCCGTTGATGGCGCCATTAAGGGCTACCGGCGGCTGCAGAAGCAGTATGAAACCTATATTCTATCCACAGGGCCGTGGAATAATCCCTCTGCATGGTCCGATAAGCTGCTGTGGGTTCAAAAGCATCTGCCGCAGGCCGGATATAAGCGCCTGATTTTAAGTCATAATAAGCACTTGAATGCCGGGGATTATCTGATTGATGATCGCAAAGCTAACGGGGCGGAACATTTTGAGGGAGAACATATTCATTTTGGCACCGCCGCATTTCCCGACTGGGATGCGGTGCTGGAATATCTG
>DATGUX010000425.1:0-2313 GCA_035300985.1 Fodinibius sp. | reverse complement strand
GGTCGATTAGTAATTCCTCGCTGTTCGATGCCCTTCTTAACCAGACCGCGGCGCTCTTGTTTTCGCTCAGAAAAGTCCGGTGGCGTCCACTGGACGGAATCAGCAGGAATAACCTGGGCTATGGCCACTGTATGAACCAATGTGATGATACATAGGCCTGACAAGAGAATGGATGATTTTTTAAGCATTGTTTTTCTGAAGGAATACTTAGGAGTTGAATGTACTCTTTTATATATAACCAAATGACATCGGCGATTAGTTCATTTGCCTTTTCGGTTTCCATGACCTAACATAGGTAAAACCCAATAAAGCCCTTTCTTTCTATGCAATTGAATGAGCTTCAAAATAAAATCGAACAGGCCCGCACGTTGGAATCGTCGCTTCCGTCTTTAAAGTATGGAGGTATGAAGGAGCTGCTGGAAGCTCGTTCTTCAACTAAGAAAAACTACCTGACTTATGTGAACGAAAGTGGGGAGCGCAGCGAAGTGAGTTATGCCGATTTTTATGAGCACGTATTGGGTTGCGCCCGATTTTTGCAGAATATTGGCCTAAGCAGGGGCGACCGGGTAGCAACGATTTCCCATAACCATTGGCATACCGTGGTTCAATACTTTGCTTGCTGGTTGCTGGGTTTGGTAGTGGTTCCGATCAACCTTGAGGAGGATGATGACCGTATCGCTGATATCCTGGAAAATGGCCGGATTGAGTTGGCATTTGTTCGCACGGAATACCGAGATCGCTTCCGTACTATTCTGGAACAATATGATCAGTTGAAGCATATCGAATGGATTGTCTGTGAGGGCGGACTTGAAAACTTTATTAAAAAGGAAGGGAAGCTCCGGATTGATGAGGCCTCATTTGCCGAATCGGATGCGCTGGTTGTATTTGCATCCGATAGAGAGGGACAGCTTCAGGGAATAGTACTAACCCAGCAAAACCTGCTGGAGGGTACACGAGCCACAGTAAGGTGGCATAATATTGATGAGGATAGCCGTATGATGTGCGTGCTGCCTATCCATAGCGTTAATGAAGCGGTCATTAGCATGATTACGCCCTTTTTTGCCGGTGGGTCAGCTGTGCTCAATCAGGAGTTTAAAGCCAGCCGGCTGTTTCCGCAGATAAAGGAAGAGAAAATCCATATTGTGAGTGTCACCCCTTCGATGCTGCAGTCTTTGAACCATCATTATGCCGAGGATGATCATCCCGATGTCGCATCTTTGGAGCATATCATCTGTGAAGGAAAATCATTAACCACCAAGATGGCCATAGCTTTTGAAGAGCAATTCCGGGTGCCGATTATCTACGGTTGTGGATGGCCGGAGACGACCTGCTATTCCTGTTTCCTGCCTCTGGATTTGCGGAAGAATGAGCGTCGAGAGTGGTTGACTGACTATGGTTATCCGAGTGTTGGAACTCCTGTTTTGGCCAACGAGATGGCGGTTCATGATGAGGACGGTAATGCGCTGCCGGAGGAGGAAGGGGGAGAGATCGTCATCCGCGGTGTAAATGTGATGGAGCGATATGATAACAACAAGGAAGCGAACGAGAGAGCCTTTAGAAATGGTTGGTTCCGCAGCGGCGAGGAAGGTTTCTATATTAATGACAAAGAGGGCCGGCCTTATTTTTTTCTTACCGGTCGCCGTAATGAGTAGGCTGAGTTTCTGGGATAAATATCGGCATTGAGGGGCGGGATCTTTATTTGTAAAGTGGAGGGATGCGGGCTTCTGTGAGCAACTCATTTGGTTAGGTTAATGTTATAGTTACATTAATATAAAGAATGGATTTGCGCTAATAATCTTAAATGAGTAATCTTTAAGTACACCTGCTGCTGATGATCAACCTTCAAAATAAAGATTGAGAGGTTTTTATGAGTCAGAATATTCTCACACTTGATCTGTTTACAAAGACACAGACCGATTTTGAATCTTCCCAGTATAAGGTATTAGCCGGTCTTAAAGCGATATCTGATGAGTTTCAGCATAATCGGATCTATCCGCACCTGAGTCTTTTGATTAATCTGCGGGCCACCCTTAGTGACATCTTGAGTCGTCTGCAAAACCTGCGCAGTAACTTTCCCAAACGTATCAAGAAAATTGATTTCGTAAACGAGGCTATTGAGCATGAGGTGGTATTTGTAGCCGGGTCTGATCTGCAAAAGGTGGAAGACCTTATCGAGTGGGCGCTTCCTCATATTAAAGCCAAAGTTGAGGAAGGGCGAACCATTTATGAGTTTGTGGATGAGGAGTTAAATCTCGAGGAAGTAGGAATTGTACCCGGCTATACCGATGAAGGCTACGTATTTGTGCCCGATAA
>DATGUX010000424.1:0-6155 GCA_035300985.1 Fodinibius sp. | reverse complement strand
CCGAGTCGAATAGTTACACCTTTATCTTTAAAGGCGAACCGATCGAATATGCGCTACAGCAACTGGTCAAAGAAACTGATCTGGACCTCATCTACGATCCGGCCATTATGCCGGAACATACGGTCTATGCCACCGCCCGGCACAAGCAACCCGAAGAGATACTTCGTATTATCCTGGATAGCAGTCCGCTTGATTTTATTCAGCTCTCTTCGGGTACTTATGTACTTACCGCTGTCCCCCGGAAAAAGACCCTGACTGGCGACCTGACGGGCCGGGTTGTCGACAGGCAGACCGGCCAGCCACTGGCCGGCGCCAATGTTATGCTTGCTGATGCCAGCGGCGGTGCTGCCACTAAGGGCAGTGGCTATTTTACCATCCCTAAACTTAAGTCAGGATATCACACCATCACTATCAATTATGTGGGCTACAAACCCGTACGCGATACCGTTTGGGTGCCAGGTAATGCTTCCACCTCTCTTGATTTCAGGTTAAAATCTCAGCCTGTCATGGTAGAACCTATTGTTGTGGATGGCATTCAAAAGCGCATGCCGGCTTCGCAGCCTTTATCATCAGGACTGACCGACACAGAGATAACAGCACCGCAGGGCACGGGTTCTGCTGATGCCCTCAAGAGCCTGAATGCCGTTACCGGCATCAGTTTCAGCCTGCCTATGGCCGACTTTAACATTCAGGGCGGCGCCAGTGGCGACCATCAGCTTCAGCTTGACGGTGTGCCTATTTACAATCCGGTAAGCATGGGACGCATGTTGGGGGCTTTTAGTCCGTGGGCCATCCAAAAGGTAAAGATCAACAAGGCGGGCTTTGGTGCCGATGTGGGCAGCCAGCTTTCGGGCGTTATTAATATGGTTCAAGATATAGGAAATACCGCTGACCGCCGCTTTATGCTCCAAGCTAACACACTGAATGTTAACGGCCGCATTGACCAACAATTCAACGTTGATAACGGACCCTCCGTCAAGCTGATGCTGGCCGCACGCACCAATATCTGGCAATGGTATCAGAATCCTGCGCTCCGGCGTAACTTCCGCGACTGGGATCAGCTGGATCCACTGCTGACCCTTCACCTATTGCAAGACGATTCCTCGGAGTCTGTTTTTCGGCCCCGTGATCACGACTACGACATCTCCTACTATGATCTGCACGCCACGGCCCAAATTAAACACAATCCTTTTCACCGCACCAATATTTCCGCTTACTTTGGTAAGAATGTGTTGGATACCGACCTCTTCTCTGATAATGTTGCGCTTACCGACAGCGGGGCCGACCTCTTTTACTCAGCAGATCGCTATGATTGGCAAAACACCATGGCCCGTGTTGAGCATGAATGGATAGCGAATTCACGGCTGGATGCCACTTTTAGCGGATACTTTACTCACCACACGTTCGACCATAGCTATATGCTAACCAACAACCGTCAGGCCAACAGCCTTCCCTATACTTCCTACGCTGTTGCCCAAGACGAATTAAAACAGTATGCCCGCCGTACCACGGACAGCGGCGACCAGAACGCAATGATCCAATCGACGGCGCAGTTGAAACTGAACTATACGGTCAGCAAGAACTACACTATCAGCGGAGGACTTCGGGGCACGCATCTTGACTATAGGTTTAATCTTTCCGATCAGTATTATAATGCCGCCCGCTCAAAGGGCCGCAGTTTTTTGATCTCCGGCTACCTGCAAAACCACTTCCTGCTTTCTTCAAAAATCAGTCTTTCTGCGGGCAATCGCTTTACCTTTGTGCCCAGCCGCGATCTCGTTTTTGCCGAGCCCCGGCTCTCGCTTAAATATGACGAGGCCCATAGCCCGATCGGGTACCTTTCCGCCAAACTCTCCGGCGGCATCTACCGGCAATTCATCAATCAGTTTGACGTATCCAATGTGGGGCCCTCTTCACTGGTACCTTCGCTTCGATTCTGGGTCCCCGTTGACTATACGACGACGGTACCCAAAGCATACCACCTGGCTCTGAGCAGCCTGTGGGAGCCTTCCGAAAGCTGGAAGGTTGAATTGGAATCCTATTATAAATGGATACCCTCCCGGCTGATGCTCGACTACCGGGCCCTTTCTGCCTTCACCCTTCAGAGCAAGGCCGGTAGCTATGCCCAGCAAGAACAGTTTATCTCCTCCTCTAAGGGTTATGCTTATGGTGCGGGCCTCTCCTTTCAAAGGCGCTTCCCCCGTTTAGATATGCAGCTGCAAGGCGGCTATCAGTTCAGTATAGCCCGGCAACGCTACCCTTCCCGTTTCGGAAATAGTTACCAGCCTTTGCCTAACAACCAGCCGCATAAAGCAGACGTAGCCCTGAACTGGACCGCCGCACCTGATTTGACGCTGCTGCTCCAGTGGCAGGGCGTATGGGGACGTCACTGGGGTTTCCGAAAAGCCTACTACGACTATCTTTCCATTCGCGAACGCAGTTCTTACGGGGATTACTCCTTTGGCAATCCCAAAAACGATCGCCTGCCTTTATACTCTCAACTGAACGCCGGAATTAG
Source organism: Fodinibius sp. (assembly GCA_035300985.1). Classification (GTDB taxonomy): domain Bacteria; phylum Bacteroidota; class Rhodothermia; order Balneolales; family Balneolaceae; genus Fodinibius. The sequence continues at coordinate 3,637 of DATGUX010000424.1, read as the reverse complement.
TTATCGGATAAACTTCGGGGAAGCAGACCTCCGGCTCCGTTTCGACGTCTTTAACCTGTTGGACCGCCATAATGTGCTCAACTGGTGGCTAAACCCCCAGCGTGATGATACGGGAAGGCTTTCCTACCAGCTGCAAAAGCGGACGATGTCCGGGATACGTCCTTCCCTGAGTATCAAGCTAAGTTACTGACCGTCCTAAACCCGGCAAATTTATACCCTTGATGCGTTTATTAGATGAGCTTATAACATGAAACAAGACAACCGTATAACCTTCCGGAAAAAGAAGAATGTATCTTATATAAGATCAGTCCTCCCTTGCCGCGGAGCGGCTGATCACGGCTTGTCCTTACTCGGAATCTGGCATACCGCCGCAGAGCCGTGCCTACGCTTCGATCAATCCAGGCTTCGGGCAGATAGACGACCGTATGAGATGAATTGGAGGATGGCAAGTTGCCGGTACTTGGGAACCATCAGTAGCGCGGGAATTTATTCCCGCGTGCATAGACCGTAGCCTTCCTCACCACCCGGCATTAAAATACCGGGCTATTGAGTTTTGATAACGGAAACCCTGCCTCAGCAGGGTTAACAGGCTGATTAGCTCTGGCTTTAATGAGAATAGTTTTTTGGGCTCAATTTCAACCGCCTTACATTTCATGCGCTCCGTGCCATGCCGCAGAACGACGGTATGAGATATCGTTTTTTGTTAACGCCCATATTATAACGACTGAAATGCAGCAACCGCCTCTCTCAATATCTTCAGTTCGTTACATTAGGAGATCGCTTCGATCTGAACCCACAGGTCGTGTGATAACAAAAGACTAAAGCAACCTCCTCTTCACAGTTACTTTTCTGCTGGTAAAATCTACTACACAGAAGTAGCAAATTATAGGACAGCTAATAGGTGTTTATTGCTATACTGTTTTCATTAATCATTGGTAATTATGTTTCAAGCAATATAATTGTTCATGAATGTATCCGGATTTTTAATATGAAGTATCTAACCGGCAAAATATGCTTTTGGGGCCTCTCACTGCTTTTTGCCTTAGCAATGATGCTCAACACAGCTATCGCCCAAACGACCGATAAAGAGGTTAAAACCAAGCAGCCGGGCGCCAAGCTTTCCGGCACCGTGATTGATCAGGAATCCGAACAGCCTGTTTCCGATGCCAAGGTTTATGTAGAGCAGGATTCAACAACTACCGGCGAGGAAGGCCGCTTCAGCTTTACCATGTTGAAACCCGGTGAGCATACTGTATTCGTAAAGGCCGATGGATACGACGACTGGTCTCAAACAGTAACATTGCTTCCTAAAAAGCAGGTCCCGAAAATGCTGACTGTTGAGCTGGTTCCATCTGAAAGATAACGGTCAGGCTGATCAGAACAATTATCAAAACATAGAATCATGAACCTTTCAAAACTTCTTTTTTATACTCTTAGCATCATAGTTTCGGCACTGCTGCTGGCTTCAACCACTTATGGTCAAGCTAAAAAAATTAGTGAGCTAAAGATCCGAACTGATGAGGACTCATTGGTCAGCTATTTAACGGACGGAGAAGGCAGGAGCCTTTATATTTTTTTAAACGATTCGACCGGTCAAAGCACCTGCTTTGAGGAATGTTCTGATGCCTGGCCCCCGGCTTTACTCCAAAAAGGAGAACTAACCGTCGGCAAAGAAATTGATTCAACGATGGTTGGTACTATTAAACGTTCCGAGAAGACATTAAAGAATCCTGGTGAAGTTACCCAGCTAACGTATAATGGATGGCCCCTATATTATTATGCCGATGATCGGCGACCGGGTGATAAGACCGGGCACGACATCAAAGACTATGGCGCTGAATGGTATCTTATAACGGCCGATGGAGAAAAAATTGCAAAAGAAAATCCATAATGCACATGAGGCCCAGCTTTTTTAAATGAACTAAGCATAATAACACTATGATCAACGTAAATATTATTTTTGGCATTGTTCTCACAATATTTGCAACCGGCTTTTTGTTATGGTTAGTCTTTTCAAAAAAGAAGCATACTGATCAAGATCGTACAAACAGACATGAACGTATTGAAGGCAGTATGCAAGAAAAGAAAGAGGACTGATCGCTTCTAACCCAAATTACCGGGAAGTGAGTAATCAGCATGAATATTAGTCTGCCTTGCCCGCAGCCTGCAATAAAGCAAGTGAATGTTGTTTAAACCGGTGTAACGGCTGAAAGTGTTTTCTTTTCGGAAAAGATAAATTGTTTCCTCCCGCTATGCTCATCATCCAATAATAGGCCAACCTATGCTTGACTGGACCAAAACTGTTGTAGAATCCATAGGGTATTCCGGCATTGTCCTGCTGATGTTTATCGAAAATATATTCCCGCCTCTGCCCTCAGAACTCATCATGCCCTTTTCAGGATATATAAGCAGTCAAGGAACATTGACACTGCCAGGAGTAATTATTGCCGGAACGGCAGGATCGTTGACCGGAACAATGCCTTTTTACTTTTTAGGCCGCAAGCTGGAAGAATCGCAGCTAAAACGCTGGGCCGACAAGCACGGCTTCTGGATAATGCTGTCAGCTGAGGATATCCACAAAACTAACCAATGGTTCGATCGCTATGGGCACATCGCTGTGTTAGCAGGTCGGTTGGTGCCCGGAACCCGCACTTTGATTTCTATTCCCGCCGGCATCAATGATATGAATTTTCTATTATTTACACTTTTATCGCTGGTAGGAACAAGTCTATGGACCGGCATATTGGCTTATCTGGGGAACATCTTAGGTCAGCACTATGATAAAATTGAACTCTACCTCTCTCCCGTCAGTTATATAGTTATTGGAGGATTGACTGCCTGATATGTCTATCATATAGCTAAAAGGCTTATTCAGACTAAAAAGTAGGTCGGTATAGCCATACTTCATAAAAGAAAAGCCGGACAAAAGAGCAAGCATAGGCTATGGCAATTTTTGCTACAAAGCTATAGTAAGTTGTTCTATAGCAGAATTAACCGTTTATTGTTATATAATATCGCAGAGAGAGAATATGGCCTATAAGATTGATTCACATCAGCTATTTGTGCCATACAAACAGTCAACGAATAGTAAAATCCACTCATATATAAATGGGAAGCAATAATAAAGAGAGGCTCGACAAACAACTTCGAGACCCACGAAATGAAACCTATATTGTGGAGGCTTCTAAAGATATGAGCCCCGAAGAGCTCATAAAAAACATCAGAGACAGAATCCAACAGGTTTTGGAAAAAGGATAAGCCTGTCAACATGCAGAATTACTTTTTTTCTTCAGCGCAAGGGGGAATTTTCTGCTATACTACATTTTAATAATCGAGAGCTTTGAAATACCTGTGTTTTGACCTCCCTTCTACTGCATTAAAGTAACGTAGAGCAGGCAAAGCCCTCCCAATTAATTAAGAGGGGCTTATGAGGAACTATTTCAAAACCCTCTAATCATAAAGATATTTTACAATACGCTATATTTATATTTGTGAGTGAATTCACTTAGCATGTAACAAATATAACTACAGCTTTCTCACATCTTTTTCTCTTTCTTCCGCCCCGTCCAATCATTACCATAACAATAACTTAAGAAGAGTGACCGAATATCTAATCTAATCCTATAGTTTTATGGAC
>DATGUX010000423.1:0-3887 GCA_035300985.1 Fodinibius sp. | reverse complement strand
CTCGGCCATCTTCACCTCAATCTCGGTAGGTGCTCCAAAAGAAGTTGATTTAGCCGCTGTTTGCTGCACGGCCTCAATGACCGGCTCGTAGGCATGCCCCAATATCATAGGGCCCCACGAGCCCACATAATCGATATACTCCTTGCCATCCACATCGGTCAGGATGGAGCCCTTGGCCTTTTCGAAGAAAACAGGTGATCCTCCCACCGAATTAAAGGCTCGAGCCGGTGAATTTACGCCACCGGGAATAAATTGCTGTGCTCGCTCAAATAATTTCTGACTTGTTTCTAACATAAAAAATGTTACAATTTATACGGACCCTCCAGAACTCTGGATGTCCCAGCTAATTAATTACTTTCTACTTAATAACTTTGATGCTTGTTTCGCAAAATAAGTGCTAATCAGATCGGCACCCGCTCTTTTAAAACCAACCAGGGTTTCAAGCATGACTTCTTCCTCATTGAGCCACCCTTTTTGGGCGGCGGCTTTAATCATGGCATATTCACCGGATACATTATAAACGGAAACCGGTACCGATACATTTTCTTTGACTGCACGAATGACATCCATATAGGGCAGGCCGGGTTTGACCATCACGATATCGGCTCCTTCCTGCACATCCAGCCGGGCTTCCCTGATAGCTTCGGTCACATTGGCGGGATCCATCTGGTAGGTCTTCTTGTCGCCAAATCCCGGCGCAGAATCCAGAGCATCCCGAAAGGGACCGTAGTAAGCGGAAGCATATTTTGCGCTATAGGCCATAATACCGGTGTGCTTGAAGCCGGCTTCATCCAAGGCCTCGCGCATGGCTCCGATGCGGCCATCCATCATATCGGAGGGCGCCACCATATCGGCTCCGACCTCGGCATGGCTGACGGCTACCCTGGCCAGCAGATCCACAGATTCATCATTCAGAATTTCTCCGTCTTCCACGATACCATCGTGCCCGTAACTGGAATAGGGATCCAACGCGATGTCGGGCATCACCACTATTTCAGGAAATTCTTGTTTGATATGCTTAATCGTGCGCTGCATCAACCCCTCCGGATTCAAGGCCTCAGTGCCTTGATTATCTTTCTTTTCGTCCGGCACTTTTGCATAAAGATTCACCGCCCGGATGCCTACTTCATAGAGTTCCTGCACCTCTTTGAGTAGCAAATCGAGAGTGTAGCGGTAATAGTCGGGCATCGATGGAATCTCGGCTTTCTCCCCTTCTCCTTCCATCACAAAAACCGGAGCAATAAAGTCAGCCGGTTTGAGGTTATGCTCCGCGACCATGGCGCGCATAGCTCCGCTCGTACGCTGGCGCCGCCCGCGAATATATGGAAATTGTCCGTGTGTCATATTCAATTACACTAAGTTACTTGCCATGCTGGCAAGAAATATTCAATCTATAATTATGATTTACTGGCCGCGGATTCAAACAGATCTTATCTGTGTAAATCTGTGGCCCGATCTTCACCAAATGCGATCCAGTCAACAGGATTTTTGAGCCGATCAACCAGGTGGGCTTCCCTGCTTCCTTCTTCAGGAGAGAAATCGTAGTCCCACCGGACTTCAGGCGGCAAACTCATTAAAATCGATTCGGTTCGACCGTTGGTTTTCAGCCCGAATAAGGTACCACGATCGTGGATTAAATTAAACTCAACATAACGACCGCGACGAATTTCCTGGAAGTAGCGCTGCTTATCGCTGTAGGCTTCATCTTTACGGCGCTCGACGATGGGTACATAACTTTTTAGGAAAGCATTGCCTGCTTCCGTCGTAAAATCGTACCAATCTTCGGCTGATCGTTCGTCGGTGGGACGCAAATAGTCAAAAAACAATCCGCCAATCCCGCGTGCTTCTGCCCGGTGTTTGTTATAAAAGTATTCGTCACATTCTTTTTTAAACTCAGGATACAATTCCTGACCGTGCTTGTCACAGGCTTCCTTCAGAGCCTGATGGAAGTGCAGGGCATCTTCATCCCACAAATAATAGGGTGTCAGATCCGCCCCTCCCCCAAACCAGCAATCGCGTACCTCATCCATATTCGCATCGTCATAGAGCTCAAAATAGCGGTAGTTCGCATGAACGGTCGGCACCATGGGACTTTGGGGATGAATGACGAGCGATAGCCCACCGGCCCAGAACCAGCCCTGTTCTACTTCGAAGCGCGTGCGAATCAGCTCAGGCAGTTCACCGTGTACGGTAGATATATTAACGCCTCCCTTTTCGAAGACATCTCCTTTTTCGATCACCCGGCTGTGGCCGCCGCCCCCGCCTTCGCGTTCCCAGTCGTCATGACGAAATTGAGCTTCGGTTTCAAAATCCTCGAGACGATCACAGATCTCATCCTGAAGGTTCTGAATGAAGGTTTTGAACCTATTTTTAAGGGATGGCTTTGAGTCCCCCTTTGAAGGGGGGGCAGGGGGATGATCTTCAATCCACCCATTGATTGTCCGCTCTACGTTTTTTAGATCATTCATCACTTCCTCATCAGCAAATCGAAGTACCGTAAATCCTTTTTCTTCAAGCTTCTCTTGCCAATCTAAATCTTTATACCATTTCCGTTCATTCTCATGGGTATATCCATCAATTTCAATAATCAGCCAAAGCTCTTTGCACATAAAATCAGCAATATAGTTCAAAACGGGCCGCTGACGTAAAAAGGTATAACCTTTCATCATGCCAGCTCTCAAAGATTCACTCCATAGTCGAATTTCAGCCTTTGTAGAATTTTTTCGCAGCTTTCTTGCAAGCTCTTTTAAGTCTTTATTGTAACCAAAGTTATTTTCTTCAACTGTCATAATCTTACTAACTTAAGGTCATCCCCCTTAATCCCCCTTCAAAGGAGGACTTAGAAGTGCTTTTCTTGAAGTATACACAGTGATTCATAATAAATTCATTTGGCCACTGATTTACACAGAATTAAACTGATTGATCCGTGCTTACCTGTGGCTAAATCAATCTCAACCCTCATATTCTTTTACGGTATCTACAAAGGCGCGGGCGTGGTCAACGGGGATATTGGGCAGGATACCGTGTCCCAGGTTGGCGATATAATTCTGTATGCCAAAGCGATCGATCATCCGTTTGGTCTGGCGCTTAATTTCATCGGGTGGTAACATCAGCTTGGATGGATCTAAGTTCCCCTGCAGCACAGTATTACCACGCGTAGCTTCCCGTCCATATTCCGGTGTGATGGTCCAGTCCAGCCCCAGTGCTGCGGCATTACTCTTAAAGCTGAGCCGCTCCAATGCATACCAGCTGCCCTTGGCAAACAGTATGACCGGTACTTCATCGATAGCGTCACAGATCTCCATTAGATAGGGCATGGCCCATAGGTTAAAGTCCTCAGGGCTCAATAAGCCCGACCATGAATCAAATAACTGAACGACTTGCGCACCGGCCTTAATCTGAGCTTTCAGATAATCAATGGTTGCCTTGGTTAGTTCTTTCATTACGTGCTTGGTCGCATCAGGATACTGATACATAAAAGCCTTTGCCTTGGCAAAATTTTTGGAACCCTCGCCCTGTACCATATAGCAGAAAAGCGTCCATGGCGCACCGGCAAAGCCAATCAGCGGTACGCGACCGTTGAGTTCGTTGCGGGTCAGCGTGATAGCCTCCATCACGTGATTCAGCTTCTCCGGTATATCTTCAGCAAAGATAGAAAAAGCATCATCTACGCTGCGGATGGGGTTCCCCATCACCGGACCTTTGCCTTTAACCAAATCTACATCGATACCCAGTGCCTGCGGTATGGTGAGAATATCAGAAAAGATGATCGCTGCATCGGGCTCCAGCTCATCAATCGGCTGGAGGGTGATCTCACAGGCCAGCTCCGGTGTCTCCACGCGCTCAAAGAAAGTATATTTCTTGCGGATCTTCATATACTGCGGCAG
>DATGUX010000422.1:0-5679 GCA_035300985.1 Fodinibius sp. | reverse complement strand
ATCTACTTCAGCGGGTTTCATCCCTTTCAGCAGCGATGCGCGCTGTGGCTTTTTGTTATCGTCCGTCACTTCGCCTACTTGTACATACGGACCGTAGCGGCCATTCAGGATAAAGACCGGTTCTCCCGTATCCGGATGATCTCCGATGGATTGCGGACCCTCTTTCTCTGCTTTAATAAGCTCTTCCAGCTTCTCTACGGTGAGGTCGCTGGGCTTCCAGCTTTCAGGAATAGAGGTCGTCAGTTCTTCACCGTCGATCTCTTTTTTAATATAAGGGCCATACCGACCCACAAATACCTTGATGCCGTCCAGATTTTGCAGCGGCAGATCAAGGTGGCGGGCCTCCTTGGGATCTATGTCGTCTTCCTGCTCATCTACCTTGGCTTTTAACCCGTTATTGCCGTTATAATAGGCGCTCAAATACTCTTTGGTATCAAGCTTACCCTGGGCTATCTCATCCAGCTTGGCTTCCATCTCTGAGGTAAAATCACTGTCCACCACATCACCCAAATTATTCTCCAGCAGTTCGGTAACCGCAAAGGCCGTAAAGGTTGGAATCAGCGTTTTGCCCTCCGACTCTACATAACCGCGATTCTGAACCGTACTTATAATGGAAGCATAAGTACTGGGCCGGCCTACACCGCGTTTTTCAAGCTCTTTAACCAGCGTAGCCTCAGTAAAGCGAGAGGGAGGCTTCGTTTCGTGTGAGGTAGGCTCAATACCATCCTCCTTAACCTCTTCGCCTTTTTTTAGCGGCGGCAAAAACTTCTCCTGATTTTCCAGGGCTGCATCCGGATCGTCGCTGCCTTCTACATAAGCACGGAAAAAGCCCGGAAAGATGATTTTCTTACCGCTGGTTTTAAACTCAGCGACCTTATCGTTGGCTTTTGCTTCGATGGTCACGTTGGTAAATTCGAGCTCAGCCTTTGCCATCTGAGTGGCAATGGTCCGTTTCCAAATTAGATCATAAAGCTTGAACTGGGCTCCCCGAAGGCCGGCTTTTTCCGGTTTCTTAAAATAGCTTCCGGCAGGTCGGATAGCTTCATGCGCTTCCTGCGCACCGGTTCCTCCGCCGTAGTTGCGCACACGTTCAAACAGATAATCATCGCCATATTCGTCTTTTACGGCATTACGCGCGGCGTTAATGGCCTGTCCCGACAGTCGGGCAGAATCGGTACGCATATAGGTGATATGGCCATTCTCGTAGAGCTTCTGGGCCACGCCCATGGTCTGTTTAGCCGAGAAATTCAGCTTCCGGTTGGCCTCCTGCTGTAGCGTTGAAGTAATAAAAGCCGGTGCGGGATTTCGCTTCTTGCGATTCTTCTTAACCTCGGAAACGGTCCACGTTGCTTTATCCAGATCATCACGGAGCTCAGCAGCGGACTTATCATCCAGCAACACAACTTTTTCAGGCTTCTTGAGCTTGCCGGTATGTTCATTAAAATCTTTGCCGGTAGCCAAGCGTTTGCCATCCAGGTGGCTAAGGTCGGCATCGAAAGTGTTGGAATCTTCCAGTTTGTGGAGCTTGGCTTTCAAATCCCAGTAACGAGCAGAACGAAATTTCATGCGTTCGCGCTCCCGTTCCACCAAGAAACGCACGGCGACTGACTGTACGCGTCCCGCCGACAGTTTAGGTGCAATCTTCTTCCACAGCAGCGGCGAAATTGTATAGCCTGCCAGCCGGTCGATAATGCGCCGGGCTTCCTGGGCGTTTACCAGGTTCATATCAATATCCCGAAAATGATTCAGCGCATCCTGAATCGCTTCTTTGGTAATCTCGCGAAATACCATGCGTTTGACCGGCACTTTGGGCTTGAGGATCTCGGTAAGGTGCCAGGAAATGGCTTCGCCTTCCCGGTCTTCATCCGTTGCCAAGATAAGTTCATCGGCATCTTTCAGTTCTTTTTTAAGCCGCCTGACCACCTTCTTCTTACTGGATGGAATGACGTAGAGCGGATCAAAACCTTCATCCGTATTTACGCCCAGATTGGCCCAGTCTTCGCCCTTAAATTTTTTAGGAACCTCTTTGGCACTGGCGGGAAGATCCCGGATATGCCCCATAGAAGAATCAATGGTGTACTCTTTGGGTAGGTATTTTTTGAGCGTTTTAATCTTTGTGGGTGACTCTACAATTACAAGAGACTTCATATAATATTATATCTACAAATTTCTGATCACTTCCTTTAACTCTGCAGCGTGATCTTTAGTATTAACTTTCTCTATGATTGCCTGCACGGTTCCGTCCGTATCGATCACATAAGCCGATCGCGTGGGCGCCTCGTATTTATTGCCAAACATCTGCTTTTTTACCACCGAGTCGGTAGCTTTGCCGAACTTATAGTCCGGATCGGAAGCCAGCACATAATTGATACCCAGTTTTTCGGCGTAGTTTTTGTGCGATCCGCAGGTATCTTTGCTAATAGCTACCAGATTATAGCCGTGTTCACTGAACCAGCCGGCTTCCGCAGCCAGGCTTTTATTCTGCTTGTCGCAGCCCGAGGTATTATTGCGCATATAAACGGATACAATGGCCGGACGATCCAGCAACTCCGAAAATGGTACCGTCTGTTTCTCCCCATCCTTTACAATATCCAGCGTAAAGTCGGTATTCATTTTTTCTCCGGTATTAATCATAGCCTTGGTGTCTTTAACTGATTAAGAATATGAAGGTAAACAGGGATAAATTCGTTCAGCAGGTCGAAGCTACATAGCCTATATATAATAAAGGGATCTCGCTGATACTGCAATAAATCTTTTATTGGGCAAAACTAATGCTTCTACTTGAAGATTGGATGAAGGTAGGGCGCGACGGCAGACGTAAGAGGTTAAACGTGAGACGGAAGACGTGAGAAGGGAGACGGCAAATGTGAGACGTGAGATGATTTCCTGTGCTTCTCATTGGGTGTTGGTTATTAAATTACTAAGCATAGCAAAGGTATGATTTATCTGTTCTTCCATTCTCTCAATGTCGGAAGTGCTGATATAGCCTAATCGTAAGGCGATTTCTATTTGAGTATCTATTTCTACAAGTGAGGAACGCGATATTTCATAAAACCGGCGCCGTTCCTTCGCTGATGAACGCGCGGAGCCTTCTGCGATATTTGAAGGAACAGAAACAGAGGCTCTTCTCAATTGAGAGGTTAAACCATATAATTCAGACTTAGGAAATGTGTTTGTTACAGTATAAATATTCGCTGTTAACCCCATACTGACTTTCCAGACATTTAACTTTTTATGCTTTAGCTCAATCATATACCCTCTTTTAAATTAAAAGTCATAGGTATGATACTTTTCAAAGTACATCCTTACAAAAATTTTCAAACGATATGTATTCGTCTCACCAATCACGTCTGCCGTCTCTCTTCTCACATTTCACGTCTTACTCTGCATTAACAAATACCTCGCAACTGCCGCTACCACTATGCTGTGATGAATCGTACCATCCGCTACATACTCCAGAAAGGTCTGCATTGGAACCAGGTGTACATTGATGCGCTCGTGAGTATCAAAGTTGGTTTCCTTTTCATATACGCATTCCTCCGCCAGATAGATATGGGCAAAGTTATCCATAATGGCTGGATTGGCGCTCACCTTACCAAGGCTTTTCCACCGATCGGACCGATAGCCTGTTTCTTCCAGTAATTCCCGGCGAGCCGATTCACCGGGCTCCTCTCCGGCATCCACCATGCCGCCCGGGATTTCCAGCGTGGGCTGCTCAATACCGTAGCGATATTGCTCTACTAACACCACTTCATTCTCCGGCGTTATGGGAATGACATTAATCCATTCGGGTGCCTGGAGTACATAAAAATCTCCCGAGAGCGATTCTGCCTCATCCTGCAGCCGCATAGAGCGCCGGAAAAGATTGAATATGGGTGTCTGATATTCCTTATTTTCATGGCTAACTGACCACGGCTCGATGGTAAACTGAAATTTTCTATTCATAAAGCTGATATTTATGGCTGCCCGTTTTGAATTCCATGCAGAAGATATCCATTCTGAAACTGAAATCAACAAACAGGTTCAGGAGGCATGCAATATGATGGAAGATATCTATGAAAATGGAGACTATCCCAAGGTACTGGTCAAACGATCGTGGTCCAAGCACAATCCCATTATTACGGGTGAAATAGCACGCCCCGAATCGTACCGCTGGTATCTGCTGCGTGAGCTTAAAAAGCTGGCCGAGAAGGGCGCTGTGATAAATATTATTCCCTCACGCGAACGGCTGGCCCTTAATGATCCGGCCCTGCTGGATAACACTGATGAAGATGACTGGGATATCACTCAAAAAAAGCTTTTCCTCTTTAGTCCGGAGCGTATTGAGATCTCTCTAAACCGGCTGACGCACTACACCGGCACCCATCCTAAGGATTTCCAACGCTATATCCTGTTCACCAACTACGATATGCATGTGGAAGTATTTCAGGATAAGTTTCCTAATTGCGTGAGCCCGGCACGCCCCGGCGTTCAAATGCCGGCTTATCATCACAAATTGGACAACAATCAGGGCATTTCACTGGTCAATATTGGCGTAGGACCGGCCAACGCCAAGACCATCACCGACCACGTGGGCGTGCTCCGTCCCGATGCTATGGTGATGGTAGGCCACTGCGGAGGTTTGCGCAATCACCAGGAAATCGGCGACTTTGTGCTGGCAACGGGCTTTATGCGCAACGACGGCGTGCTGGACGATATCCTGCCGCTCAATATTCCTATTACACCCAACTATCTGCTCAACGTATATCTCAAAGAAATCCTGGATAAATACAACCGCAACCACCGGCTGGGCACCATCTTTAGCACCGCCAACCGAAACTGGGAGTTTGCCAAACGGCGCACTGTCGAACAAATCCACATGAGCCGCAGCATCGCCGTTGATATGGAATCAGCCACGGTTGCCACCAACGGCTACCGCTATCGCATCCCCAACGCCACGCTGCTGTGTGTCAGCGATAAGCCCCTACACGGCAAACCTAAACTCAGTGACGATGCCCAGGACTTTTATGAGGACTCCAAACAACTCCACCTTGAAATTGTGATTGAAGCGCTGGATATCTGTAAGCAAAACTATCCCGAGGGCCTGCCTAACGCCAGCATCCGCGCCACTAACGAGCCGCTCATGGGCGGTCCGGTGGATGATTAAACAAGCACTTCTTATCGACTTTACCCAAATTACTCACGGACAAAGAGTAAGAACCGGTTACCCAACCCTGAAAGGGTTCCAAACCCTTTCAAGGTTTCTTGTTTAATAAAACAGCAATCTTTCTTTAACTGCTCACTACTAAACGTCATTCAAAATAATACCTGTGGATCCATATGTAGCAAGCAAAAGCCAAGGCCGTACGTTTCTCCGGGCTGGCGGCCATCTGTGAGGCGCTGGACTGCCAATCGGGCGATATTTTAGCTTTTGAAAATGACTGATACATCATTCATCCCTCCGTTTATACAAGCGCACCCAATCTACCACCATTTGTACAGGCAACTCATCCGGATCAATCTGGCCCACCCACTCTCCGCCCAATTGCATATCAATCATCAGATAGAAAGGCTGATCGAAAGGCCATTGCGTAGAATCCGTCTCCTGCAGCCGGGGATATTCAAAGGTCTTTTGGCCATTCAGCGTAAAAACCAATTTTCCCGGATACCACTGCAGGCCGTAGGTGTTATACTGTTCAG
>DATGUX010000421.1:0-2800 GCA_035300985.1 Fodinibius sp. | reverse complement strand
GTAGAATACAGATTAAACCTGAAAGCCATTTTTTACTATACTAATCATTCTATGATTAAAATTCTATTTGATATCAGGTATATGACCTATCCCGGTGCTGCCTGCCTCAAGGGACGCGGAGCGTCTCGTCTGGCATCCGCCGCAGAGCGACGGATGGAGATAAAAGGGGGCTGTGGACTGGCAGTAATGAATGATGAAAGAGAAGAGCTTTGCTGCTGCGAGGGAATGAATGCCCGCGCTATTGAGATGGTTTATCTCTGATTCCAAAGCTTAGCCCACCAATCTCATTCCAACGCACGGCCTACGTAGCCAATGCTACTTCGGCGTAGTGGGCCTCTGCATTGGAATATTATGCCGGGTGCTTTGCGTCCACTGATAATACGCAACCATAAGATATAGAACACCTCCAGGGTGTCGTACACTTTGGCCCGGCTATGGATTATTGATTATGAACTTCTTCGGAATACTATCCTCCGCTACGCCCAGGCCAAAGAGGGCATAATCATATTTAGCGGGATCATCGGGGTCGAGCAGGCGCAGGGCATCGGTGAGTTCCTGTACAGCCCACCAATCGTTATAGGAGCGGGAAAGCAGTCCCAGCCGGCGCGCTTGCCGGGCCACATGCACATCCAGCGGTATCATCAGGTCGGAGCCGGGCATAAAGTCCATAAGTCCCAGATCTACCGGACTGTTTTTACGGATGGCCCACCGAAGAAAAAGATATAAACGTTTACAGGAACTCTTCTTATCGGCATTAGAAACGTGCTTATGGGTACGTTTTGGTGTATTAGGTTGTAGCGCAAAAAATTCTTCATGAAAAACCGACATCAGCGGACGATCGGTTTGCTGGGCTTTATGATAGCAATCAGCCCAGAAGTTCTCAAAAGAATCATATTTAAGCAGAATAGACTGCAGTATTTTAACCAGCCATTTCATATCCACGGGCTTGAAGGTGCGGTGCTTAAATCCGTTGAACCGCTCGGCATCGGTATCCGAAAAGTTACCAATAAAATCGGTCGGTCGGTTATCCATACGATTCAGAAAGTCGCGTACCTTGCGAATAACGATATCACGGCGTCCCCAGGCCATAGTGGCGGCAAAGAAACCGGCCAACAGCTGATCTTCCTTTTCATTGAAAGCATGCATAAAGAGCACGGGATCGTCCTCTATGTAGCTGGACTTTTCTACGTGACTGACCCACTCATCGAGAAAGGGCTTAAGCTTCTTTATCTGTTCCGGCGATCGCTTTTTTAGACTTTGAGGCATAATTCAGCTTGAAATTTCAATCTTTCTTCTATTGCATAACGTTGTACAGGACGGCCTATATAGATATTTATTCTTTCATCATTCGTTCGACTGCAAATGCAGCATTCGGACGAGCACATACGGTCATTGGGGAAGTTACTTTGTCCTTTGATGAATAATCAAAAGGCTAAATCTCCAACTCCTGCTGGCCTTTGCCTCTGTTCATCAGCTGTTCGGTGAGCTTACGGTTAGCCTTGGGGAAGGGAACTTCGGTCAGCTCATCAATAGCAATCCAGCGAACTTCCTGGCTGTCATTGGCCTTAGGTGTGCCGCTTTCAAGTGTGCACAAGTAGGCATGCATGGTAATTTTAAAGTGGGAATAAGCATGATCAAGCTTCATGAATGGCTTGTTGACTGACACCTCCACATCCAGTTCTTCCCGGAGTTCACGTTGAACGGTTTCTTCCAGTGTTTCACCATCCTCCTGCTTGCCGCCCGGGAACTCCCACAGACCGCCCAGCATAGCATCGTTGGGTCGCAGGGCGATGAGTACTTCATCATTATCATTGAGAATAATACCGACTCCAATCTGCTTGTGCGGGCGTTTTTTCTTTTTGGATTTGTAGGGAATCTCCTCGGTTTTCACGGTTTTGTAGGCCACGCAGTCTTCTCGAAGCGGACATATCTCGCAATCGGGACTGGAGGGCGTACAAACGAGGGCGCCAAGCTCCATCACGGCCTGGTTGAAGTCACCGGGGCGTTCGTTGGAGATCAGCTCGCCAGCATATTCCTGGATGGTGTTTTTAGTCTTGGTCTTACGAACGTCCTCCTCCAGCCCGTAGTAGCGGCTCAACACGCGAATGACGTTCCCATCCACCACGGCATATTTCTTTTGAAAGGCAATGCTGAGCACGGCCGATGCCGTATAAGGACCAACGCCTTTTAATTCATTTATCTCATCCCAGCTGTCGGGGACCTTCCCTCCGAACTTATCAACTACCAGTTTAGAAGCAGCGTGCAGATTGCGCGCGCGGCTGTAATATCCCAGTCCTTCCCACACTTTGAGGACCTCCTCTTGGCGCGCGTCTGCTAAGTCATAAACCGTTGGAAAAGCAGTGATAAACCGCTCGAAATAGGGCGTGGCCTGATCGACGCGCGTCTGCTGCAGCATAATCTCAGAGAGCCATATTTTATAGGGATCGCCACAGTTGCGCCAGGGCATGGTGCGTTTGTTTTGATCGTACCAGCTTAGTAAACGAGATTGAAATTCGGTGCTGTTCAATGAATTTGAGAAAATTAATCTGGATTACTATTTATCCTGTCCGCTGCGCTTAACGCTGTCAGATACATTGATAGTCACCTTAATAGATGCGGCCGTGCCATACTGGTCGGTAGCAATGACACGGAAAGTGTTTTCCCCGGTTTGCCGGACGGAGGGCGTCCAGGTGATTGTTCCGGTGGACTCATCAATAGCGGCCCCTTTAGGAAGGTTAACCCCAATAAAGCGGATAAGATTTTTATCAATGCCGTCGGGATCAACGGCATTAATAGGCAG
>DATGUX010000420.1:0-2665 GCA_035300985.1 Fodinibius sp. | reverse complement strand
GTCATTCAGTTTGGTGTGCGTAAGAAACAACTTCCCGCTCTGTTGGATCTTATTTAATAACTTCTTGTTGAGGTTATTCAACCCTTCTTTATCATCTATTTGCTTTGGATGAAAACGGAAACAAAGCGTATTGAGGGGGACGGGAGCCAGTATTTCAAAATTCGGGTGATCTTCTATTTTTTCTTTTAGATTTTGGGCCAGCCCCAGGTGATGGCGAATCTTTTGTTGCAGGCCTTCCGCACCAAAGCTGCGCAGCACAAACCAGAGTTTAAGCGCCCGAAAGCGGCGGCCCAGCGGAATGCCCCAATCACGGTAATTTTTGACGCGCTGATCTTCGGAAGTCTTCAGATATTCCGGCAGGATCGCAAAGGTGCGCTTCAGCAGCTCTTCATCCCGCACATAAAAGGCAGAGCAATCAAAGTTGGTGAACATCCATTTGTGGGGATTGAAGACAAAAGAGTCGGCTTGCTCAATGCCTTCGTTCATCCAGCGCAGCTCCGGCAGCAGCAGGCCTGTACCCGCGTAGGCGGCATCCACGTGCAGAAAGATATTGTAGGCTGCGCATATGGCGCCAACTTCTTTGAGCGGATCGATGGCAGTGGATCCGGTCGTACCGATCGTGGCTATGACGGCGGTCGGCTTGTGGCCGTTTTCCAAATCTTTACGGATGGCTGCTTCCAACGCTTCCGGCCGCAGGGCAAACTGCTGGTCCACTGCTATCTTCCGGAGATTGTTCTTGCCAAAGCCCGCAATCTTCACATCCTTTTCGATAGAAGAGTGCGTCTCTGAAGAGCAATAGATGGTCATTTGCTGATCGCTACGAAAGCCATTCTCGTTGATATCAAAATCGGAAGCCTGCTCCCGTGCCATCAGCAGCGCGCAGAGGGTAGAGGTGGAGGCGGTGCTTTGGATGACCCCGGTAAAGTGATTAGGCAGGTCAATGAGCTCACGAACCCATTCCATCACTCGTTCCTCCAGTTCCGTAGCCGCCGGAGAGGTCAGCCAGCTCATGCACTGAGCCCCGAGGGTGGCGGTCAGCATCTCGGCCAGTACTGAAGGATAGCTTTTATTTGCCGGAAAGTAGCCCATAAAATTCGGACTCTCCCAGTGCGTCATTCCGGGCATGATGATCTGCTCAAAATCGTTAAATATTTCCTGGAAATCCTCACTTTGCCGAGGTGGCGACTGAGGCAGCTGGCTCAGAATATCTCCGGGCTCCACATCCGGCTTAACGGGATAGTCTTCGACCTGTTCGAAATAGTCGGCCATCCAGTCAACCATCTCATGAGCATATTTACGGAATTCACTGTTATTCATGGAACTCATCAGTTATTTTTACGCTTTTACAACTATATAATGAATTTGTGCCAAATAATTTGAAGCTAAAAAGTTAAGCAATGCAAGAGAATCCGCTGGAATATTATAAAACCATAGAACCAACCCAAGCGACGGCACTGCAAAAGAAATTACGAACAAAAATATCCCTTCAAAAACTAAAAAAACGTCCACAATTAGCAGCCGGTGCGGATATCTCTTTCAATCGCGGATCAGATCTCATGCATGCGGCCATTATCGTGGTAGAACTTTCAACAATGAAGCCTGTGGCACGATCGCTGGTCTCCGATGAGACTCCTTTTCCATATATCCCCGGCTTGTTGGCTTTTCGTGAGCTTCCCAGCCTTTGGAAGGCATGGCAGCAGCTGCAGATGAAGCCGGATGTACTCATTATGGATGGACACGGTCTGGCGCATCCGCGGCGGATGGGCGTTGCCACTCACTTTGGCATTGAGATCGACTGGCCGACAA
Organism: Fodinibius sp.; assembly: GCA_035300985.1. GTDB lineage: Bacteria > Bacteroidota > Rhodothermia > Balneolales > Balneolaceae > Fodinibius. The sequence continues at coordinate 859 of DATGUX010000420.1, read as the reverse complement.
TGGGATGTGCAAAAAGCATCCTCACCGGAACCCATGGAGCGCTGGAATCTGAAAAAGGAGCATCAGTGCCCCTGATGGATGGAGACGAGCAGGTCGGCACTGTTTTGCGCAGCCGCACTAATATAAAGCCCATCTATATATCACCGGGACATAAAATATCATTCGAGGATACTTATGATGTAGCTATGCATGCATTAACGAAATATAAATTACCGCGAACAACGCGGCTGGCACACGAGTGGGCGAATAAGCTGCGCCGCGAAGAGACCGAAGCAGGCTATGTGGAACTGCGGTGAGGAAGCCTGAATGGATTCAGACCCCTTTCAGGTTTATAGTATATTCCTGGATATGTAAATGGATTAATACCTAAAACTCCCTTTTTAAAGCTGATTCTGCGGCATGATAGCCGCACATGCCGTGCACACCGCCACCCGGTGGAGTGGAGGAGGAGCAGATATACATATTGGTACCGGGAATGTGGTAAGGGTCGAACAGGCCTGCAGGACGCGTAAACAGCTGGCTAATATCCTGCCGTCCGCCATTGATATCACCGCCGATATAATTGGGATTATAGCTTTCCATAGCCTTGGTATTCATGCTGTGCATATCAATAATGCAGTCACGAAAGCCCGGAGCAAAACGCTCGATCTGGTTCAGAATGACTTCGCTCATATCCCGGGTAGAGCCGTTAGGCACGTGGCAGTAAGCCCAGCCGGTGTGTTTACCGTGCGGGGCGCGGCGGTCATCAAAGAGGCTCTGCTGGGCAACCAGCACATAAGGATTCTCAGGATGCTGTCCGCTGCTTGTTTGGCGTTCGGAGGTTGCAATCTCTTCGAAGGTTCCACCCACATGCACGGTT
>DATGUX010000419.1:0-2618 GCA_035300985.1 Fodinibius sp. | reverse complement strand
CTGCTGCAGGTTATCGATTACGCGGTTGCTGTAATCCTTATGCACGTCCACTACCACTTCTTCAAAGGGCTCGTGGCGCTGCCCGTCAACCTCTTTGTAAAGCACTTCTGGGCGCGATACCGCAAATTCATAGCCTTCGCGACGCATCGTTTCGGTCAGGATAGCCAGCTGAAGCTCCCCGCGGCCCGAAACTTTATAAATATCGGGATTTTCGGTCTGCTCAACCTGGATAGAAACATTGGTGCGAATTTCGCGTATCAGCCGATCCTTGATCATATTAGAGGTCACATACTCACCCTCAAGCCCGGCAAAAGGCGAATCATTGACCCGGAAAAACATAGCCATCGTAGGCTGATCAATATCGGGATGGTCGATAGCGGTCATATCAGTTGCGTCCGTGAGCGTATCTCCGATATCTACCTGCTCATAGCCGGCCAAGGCAAAAATATCGCCGGCAACAGCCTGTTCCACCGGCTCTCGCTTCAATCCGTTGAAAGTGAACAACTTGGTCGCTCTGGCTTTCTCTTTGAGCTCTCCGTCGCTGTTGAGCAGCGCAATCTGTTGATTCTGCTCAATGGTGCCCTGCTCTACACGCCCAATGGCGATACGGCCTACATAATCGTTCCAGTCGATACTGCTGACCAGCATCTTAAAAGGCGCATCCAGTTCCTGCTCGGGTGCGGGAATGGTTTCCACGATTTTATCAAATAACGGACTCAAATCATCATTTTCATCCTCAAGTTCATCCTTGGCAATGCCGTTGATTCCCTCTGCATAAATAATGGGAAAGTCGAGCTGCTCGTTAGTGGCATCCAGCATTACGAAAAGATCAAAAATTTCGTTGAGCACATCATCAGGCCGTGCATCCTTGCGGTCAATTTTATTAATGACCACAATAGGCTCGTAACCCAGATCCAGCGACTTGCGTAACACAAACTTTGTTTGAGGCAGTGGTCCCTCAGCAGCGTCCACCAAGATGATAACCCCGTTAACCATCTTAAGAACGCGCTCAACCTCACCGCCAAAGTCGGCGTGACCGGGAGTATCCACAATATTTATTTTTGTTCCATTCCACTTGATGGCGGTATTTTTTGAACTAATGGTTATGCCCTTTTCACGCTCCAGATCACCGGTATCCATCACACGATCGGCCACCTCCTCATTCTCGCGGAATGTGCCGCTTTGCTTCAGCATTTGGTCAACCAGCGTAGTTTTTCCGTGGTCAACGTGCGCAATGATCGCGATATTTCGAATATCTTTGTACATATCTTTATATTATAAGTCAATCTTTTCATTCTAAGCTTGTACATTATCTCAAAACGAGCAGAAAATACTGAGACAATATTCAGGAGGAGCGGTTGGGATTACCTAAATTTTACAAGCGTGCAAAGATACGGTTTTATTTTATCAATTCATTATTATAAATCTTAGCCCTTCTATATGCCGGCAGAATGTATCATTGCTCATCAGCGCTTATTTTGGTATATAGTGTTTTGGAAAGCGACGCTCATTCTTTCACTTTAAACATCTGGATATACACCGGTGTGAGCATAATTGAATGTTCACGCTGCCGATACTATTTTCGCAAGAATACAATTTGATAAAATATTACTGATGGATTTAAAAATTAAGGATCAACAATTTCTCGTTTGCGGTGCCAGCAGCGGCTTTGGCCGGGCCATTGCCGAGCAACTTCTGAATGAGGGCGCTTCTGTTATTGCCGTAGCGCGCAGGGAGCGGAAACTGCAAGAGCTTTCGGATTCCTATCCCGACCGCGTAAAAACGGTAACAGGCGATCTGACGGATGATGATACCCACAATAAGATTGAAGCCGCTATCGGGAACGACCGGCTGCATGGTGTGATAATCAACGCGGGCGGGCCGCCAGCCCTTAGTCCGCTTGAAACAGCTATTCCGGATTGGGACCAAGCCTACGGAAGCGTCATGCGCTGGAAGGTGGAACTGATATTGCGACTGGTTTCCTACTTCACCTCTAAAGAGTATGGCCGTATCCTATTCATCGAAAGCCAGTCGGTTAAGCAGCCGATCCCTTCCCTGGTATTAAGCAATGCTTTTCGGGCGGGCGTTGTCGGGTTTGCCAAGTCGCTGGCCCTGGAAATTGCCGACAAAGGCGTGACCGTCAACGTACTGGCGCCCGGCTCTCATGAGACGCCGGCCATCGACCGGGTTATTCAGAAGAAAGTGGATAACTCAGAAGACTCTTTTGATGAAGTGAAGCAGAAAATGGAAGCCTCTATCCCGGTTGGACGCCTTGGAAAAGGCAATGAGATTGCTTCGCTGGCGGCTTGGCTCCTTTCTCCCCATGCCGGATATGTAACGGGGCAAACCATTAGTCACGACGGTGGAAATATTAAGAGCCTTTTTGGATAAAAAGAATATTGAATATCGAGCAAGGAATTACGAATTTCAAAGTTACTTCATCAATCGATATTCCTTGTTCATCATTCTGCGGTTCATATTATGTGGTTTCAGACAGAAATAAGGCTTCCGGCCAAATCACGCGGCTTTCATATCATCACGGATGAGGTAGTCAGCCAGCTCCCCAGGCTGAAAGAAATAGAGACCGGCATTGCCCATATTTTCATCCAGCACACCAG
>DATGUX010000418.1:0-3175 GCA_035300985.1 Fodinibius sp. | reverse complement strand
TCTGCAGTATCCATGCTAACCTTCGTTTATTTAATGTCTTTATCAGTTTAAAATATCATTCTTCATCCTTTCTGTCTAAATCACGAATCCAGATATTGCGATAACTTACCTTTGAATTATGATCCTGCAAACGGATCGGCGCTTTTCCGTGTGGTTTATACTCAGGTAATCCAACATAGGGCGTATTCCCCTTGATCTTTGTATTGTTTTGAACGACCACACCATTCCAAATGACCGTTACCCGCGCCGGTGATGCTACCGATCCGTCCTCATTAAATTCGGGCGCCGTATAAGCAATATTGTAGGACTCCCACTGACCCGGCTTTTTTGAGGGATTTACCAGCGGGGCGGTCTGTTTGTAGATGCTTCCGGCCATTCCGTTAACATAGGTGGGATTTTCAAAAGCATTGAGCACCTGGAGTTCATATCGATTCTGTAAAAAAATACCGCTATTGCCTTTGTCCTGTCCCTCCAGTGTATCGTTGCCGGGCGGACGCCATTCGATATAAAGCTGAAAGCTGCCAAAAGAATCACGTGTTTCAATGTCACCCGTTCCCGGACGAACGGTTAGCTGCCCGCTTTCTACTTCCCAGGGCACTTCTCCTCCATCACTTGATTTCCATTGACTCACATCTTCTCCATCAAACAGTACAATAGCATCGGATGGCGGCTTCATATAATGATCGTCACTGGGGGTAACTTTAGCTGGAATGGGTGAATACCATTCCGTATCCTCAGGCTTCATTTCATCTCCGTTTTGTTGAGCACAAGCTGCGAAGGACCCCATAAATATGATGACGATAAGTAAAGATATCTGCTTGTTAATTAATTTCATACACTCAGTATTTTAGTTGTTTAACGTATTTTTTTGGGCGGTTGTGTTTGCAAAATATTTGAAACGGCATATCATATTCGTTTAGTCAAACCTTCCTTCCATCTGCAGACGTGTAGCAAATGATGCGGCCACTCTGTTGGCCATTTCCTTGGCATAATCGGCTTTTGCACCTTCAAAATGCTCATCTATCGTTTCTTCAAACAAACCCAGCCAGCGGCCGAAATCATCTTTTTTTATGGGCAGCGGCAGATGCTTGCGAAAGGCACCTCCTTTATACCGGCCCGTCCGGAATAGAACATTAGACCAAAAGTCCACCATTTTAGGCAGATGCTCGCCCCAATCCACTTCGGCATAATCATTAAATATATATCCAAGACGTTCATCCTTTTCAACTTTATCATAAAAGTCGTGAACAAAAATCTTTATATCTGCATCGTTTTTAATGTCTTCCATTATATACGGAAAATATTGGGTTTAATCATTGCAATCCAATGAACAAATACTGTAATTACTGGTAACAGCGCGGCCCCGGCCAGAGCATAGAAAATCCATCCGCCGCGCCAGGCTGTCGGCCACACTTGGGTAGGCAAAGTTAAACTAACCAATGTAATGCCGATTGACAATACCACAGCGTTAAAATAACCTTTGGAGGAGCCAGATGAGATATTTAGCCATCCCATCAAGGTAATGCTCAGGGCTCCAAGCAGCAGGACATGAAGATAAAGAATTCGAAGGCCATAATCTGACAGCCAAAGCGATGCCGGGGCGACTGAAGCTATCAGCTGCATCACTGCTTTAAAGGCTAACAGGATAATGGGCCACCTCCAGCAGGAAGAATGCCAGGCCGTTGTTTTCAAAAAAGAAAAGAGCATCCAAATAAGGCCGATGCCCGCCATAGCACCTCCCAGGCGTGCCACCGCTAATAAAAACGGCGTCAGCAGGGATTCTGCTATTCCATAGGGAAAGGTCAGCGGTGCCCCGAGACAAATGAGAGCTAATGGAATATGAGAAATACTTTTCCTGTTCTTTTCCCTCTCGTTAGGTGCGCTAATCAGCACACCCAGCAGCACCAGCACCACCCATCCTTCAGTAAATGAGGCCAGGAAAAAGTGTGTCAGCCCGGTCATCAGCAACTGATTATCGGGGGCCAGTGCCTGCACCAGTGCAATACTCCACGCTCCAAGTGAGCAGATAAAAAGAAGGAGCAGTGCTCCGTCGAACCAGGGCTGCTCTTTGTCGTCAAGCAGCTGACGCATTTTCAGATATCCCCATATATAAACGTACCAGGAAATCATCACTAGCCCGGATATGATAACAGACAAAGGCAACGATACGGAGCCTATTTCCACCGGACGATAACCATAGAACAGAAAAAAGGGATAGGCCAGCAGCCCAAACAGCAGGCCACCGATAATTCCCTGCTTCATCCGTCGGCTTCCCAAAGATTGTGCTCGCTCCTTCGTGCGGATCTTGGTCCATATAATATACATCGGAAAGGGCACGGCCCAGCCGAAAAACATCAGGTGTGAATGGGCATGACGGATATTCCCCAGACCCAAACTGCCGGGTAACCAACCAATAAAACCAAGCCGGTATAAAACACCGGTAAGTCCGGCCAGAATGAAGCAGGCAATAGACACTTGCCAAAGCAAAGATTGATTGGGTGGGGGCCGCCTCCCCGGACTCTGTGTCATACTACCTGCTGGACAAAACGATATTAATTCTTACAAATTTTTATCTACTCCTCTGTTGAAACTGCTCAGATCTTGAATTCGGCGGAAACCATCCCTGCCGCTTAATCCAAAAGGGTGCAGCTAAAAAAATAAAAGAGTATTTTATCTTAAAATAACTAAAATTAACATAAGGTAAAACCATTATGCCCAGTCAGCTTTTGAGGATTGACTGCCGGCCCTGTTATTATCCTCCTTTGAATAGTGGCTACAGTGTACTTACGAAATCTCCGGGTGTTGCTGATGCTTGACAATAAACTTCGGTGAGAGTGTCGCTCGACCCTGGCAGGCCGTACGAGACAACAAAACCATGACCATAATCTCGGAAAGCCAACGACCCGGATTGGTCTGCTTCTCATGTTCGTGGATGATCTGATCGTCAGAGATGCACCTTCCCGACCCTGTTTACCGTCCTGCGACCGGTGAAGCAACGTCACAACATGGGAGCGCATAATTTATAAAACAAATATAATAGTTGGCCATTCCAAAACAGCTGTTTTAAACTAATTACGACAAGATGCGAAGCGTAGCGGTTAATCGGCTCATAAATTGTAATGGCTGGGTATGGAATGATCAGGTAGAATTAGATTAGATCAATTTTTGATAAAGG
>DATGUX010000417.1:0-2885 GCA_035300985.1 Fodinibius sp. | reverse complement strand
TCTTGACTACATCAAGTATATGGTGCCCGGCATTCTGGTGGTGCTGGTGTCGATGATTGGGATGTTTTTATCGGGCATGAATATTGTACGCGAGCGGGAAATTGGCACCATTGAGCAGCTTAATGTCACGCCCATCAAACGTTACCAGTTTATAACCGGCAAACTGCTGCCTTTTTGGATTATCGCCCTCTTCGAGCTGGCGGTAGGGCTTCTTATTGCCCGTTTCGGCTTTGGGATTCCCTTCGTGGGAAGCGTCTGGCTGCTTTTTGGCATCGCGGGGATCTTTATGCTGGTGGTGCAGGGCATTGGACTGTTTATCTCAACGGTAACGCAGACCCAGCAGCAGGCCATGTTTATCGCCTGGTTTATGATGGTGGTATTCATCCTGATGGGCGGGCTGTTTACTCCCATTGAAAGCATGCCCGTGTGGGCACAGAAACTGAGCCTGATCAATCCAATAGCGCACTTCATCAAGATTATGCGCATGGTAATGCTAAAGGGCGCAGGTTGGGCTGAGGTACAGCATCTGGTAGGCCTGCTTACCTTAATGGCTGCCATTATTCTCCCGGCTGCGGTTTTTCGGTATCAGAAGACAACATGACAAGTGGTAATCCTGCATTGTGTTAATTTTAGCCGCACAGCAGAGCAAAGTTGGCAGAATGAGTCTTTCCTGCACCTCTGACTGAAAATGAAGCAGCTATTGATTGGCCGTGTCGGTTGTTATGATATTGGCCACCGCTCTATTTCGGCGTGCTTCTTCACTAATAACATGAGGTGGGTTTGATAGATCACAGGTTAAGAAGACTGTTTTCATGACCGATTAAGATGTTCAAATGGTTTTATACTGTATAATTCATGGCTAAATAAATCCTTAATTAAACTTTCATAAGAGTTATTATTCTGATATTCTTCCCGTTTACCCAGAGCAACAGAACTATCAATTATGTCGGATAAATTAGATCAAATACGAAAACTTCTTGACGAAGCAGACCGGAATATCATTGAAGCATTGGCGAAGCGCCAAAATCTGGTGCGTGAAGTTTCCTCCTTTAAGATTGATGAGCAGAAAAATATCCGGGATTTTAGCCGCGAGGAACAACTGTTGGATAAAATAACAGAACTGGCCCGCGAATCCGGATTGGACCGCTATTTTGCCGAGCAGCTTTTTAAGGATATTATTGATCATTCCGTACGTTTCCAGACCCATACGCTGGTTGATCATCAGAATGTAAGAAATAATGCTGAGTATGTGCGGGTAGCCTATCAGGGCACCGAAGGGGCTTACAGTGATCGAGCCGCGCTTCGTCATTTTGAGGAGCGCTATATGGAGGTGCATACCGTCGGCTATGATACCTTTCGGCAGGCCGCACAGGCAGTCACGGAGGAGGAAGTGGATTACGCTATTCTACCCATCGAAAATACCACGGCCGGCTCTATCAATGATACTTACGATATTTTGGGTGACGGGCAGTTACATATAGTGGGTGAAGAAGCTCTGCGCATTGTTCATTGCCTGTTGGCCATAGATGATGTGCCCGTTGATAAGATCCGGCGCATACTCTCGCATCCGCAGGCCATTGCCCAGTGCAGCAACTTTCTGGCCAAACAGCATCGTTGCAAGGTCGAGTCCTATATTGACACGGCCATGTCTGCTAAGAAAGTACTGGAAGATGGCGACCTGTCGCAGGCCGCTATTGCCGGAGCGCATGCCGCTGAAATTTATGATCTGAACATCCTTAAGCGGGATTTAGCCAATCAATCCGAAAATTTTACGCGCTTTGTGGTAGTCAGTAATGATCCGGTGGAAGTGGATCCGCAGATTCCGTGCAAAACCTCTTTATTGATGGTAACCAGTCATGATAAAGGGGCTCTTATCGGCTGCCTTAACATTCTGGGCGAGCATGATATTCGGATGACCAAGCTGGAGTCACGTCCCAAGCCTAATGAGCCGTGGAAATACCAGTTTTACATCGATATTGAAGGTAATATTGCCACCTCAGATACTCATCTTGCCCTTGAGGAGATGGGGCAAAAGGCAAGCTCGCTGAAGATCCTGGGCTCTTATCCGGCGCAGGTAGGTAATGGGGATAAGTAACCTTGCCAAATTAATGTTGAAGCAGATACTATTTAGCAAATGCTGAGTTACTTACTTCTTCGTACGTCACCCCATAGCTGTCAGGGTTTGGTCAGACTGGCTTTGCAAAGGTCTTTTTTAAAGAAAATTACATTCCGGCTACGCCACTTTTCTGAGCAGCTTTCTTCACCTTTCGAGCCACCTGGCGGCTTACCCTTTTATTAAATACGCTCGGAATGATATAGGTTTCACTGAGGTCATTTTCATCAATGCTGTTGGCAATGGCATAAGCAGCGGCAAGCTTCATTTCCTCATTAATATCGATGGCTTTGGCATCCAGTGCACCACGGAAAAGTCCCGGAAAAGCCAATACATTATTAATCTGATTGGGATAGTCGCTTCGCCCCGTTGCAATAATACGGGCCACGGAGTGAATTTCTTCGGGCATAATTTCCGGAATGGGGTTGGCCAGCGCAAAGACGACGGGGTCGTCTGCCATTGTTTTTACGGCCTCGCGCGGCACAATACCCGGCCCGCTTACGCCAATAAGCAGATCCGCGCCGTTGGTGGCATCCATCAGATTACCCGTCTCATTAGCGGGATTGGTGTTTTGGGCCAGCCAGGACTTGCTGTTGTCAAGGTCTCTCTCATTTTGGTTGATAATTCCCTCGCGATCGCAGACCAGGATCTCCTCAACTCCGGCTCCCAGCAGGATGCGCGTGATAGCCATACCGGCTGCACCTGCTCCGACAATGACCGTGCGCAGGTTTTCCATTTTCTTATCGGTTACTTTTAGCGCGTTTATCGTTGC
>DATGUX010000416.1:0-11750 GCA_035300985.1 Fodinibius sp. | reverse complement strand
AAAAAAGAAATTAATTAAACATCTACAGCAATTTGTTACTTCTCGTCGGCTTGAAACTATTAACAGGGTACTCGATAAGCGCACCCGGTACCTGTCAGTAGTGCTGGAGGATCTCTACCAGCCGCATAATGCCAGCGCGGTACTGCGAAGCTGCGATGGTTTTGGTATTCAGGATATGCACATTATTGAGAACGAGAATAGATTTCGGCCTGCGAAAGGAGTGACCATTGGTTCCGATCAATGGATTACGCAGCACAAATATAATATTGAGGGAAAAAATAATACGGAACGATGCTATCAGCGGCTGCGGGATAAGGGATACCGCATTATTGCAACGACGCCGCACGAAGAGGATGTAACCATTGATGAGCTGCCCTTAGAGCAAAAGACAGCCCTGGTCTTTGGATCTGAGCTGACGGGGCTGACGGATTATGCGATGGATTGTGCCGACGGCTATGCCCGGATAGCGATGAAAGGTTTCAGTGAAAGTTTTAATATTTCAGTAAGCGCAGCCTTGTGCTTATACGAGCTTTCTACACGAATGCGCCGCCAACAGAATAAGTGGTCACTCAATGAGACCGAAAAAACGGATCTGCGCCTGGAATGGCTCAGAACATCCATCCGGGAAGTTGGGATGATTGAAAGACGTTTTTTGTCAGAGCAAAGCGGCTGAAGCTTCCTTTAGTTGCACCATAAAGACTACCTGCCGGTTCAAGGTCAGCTGGTGTTATCCCTTTCTAAATTGACATCACTTATTCACAGAGGGCTTTGAAATACCTCGGTTTTGTCATTCCGAAGAGCGGAGCGATGAGGAATCTCAAACTAAACTACGTTCAATACCTTCAAAAGGGTAATAAACGGTATAACATTTGAGATCCCTCTGCCTCTCTTCGTTCGTTATCGGGATGACACATGGTTTTTCAAAGGTCCCTCACAAAGATAACCGGAGCGCCGCCTGCCAGGCATCTTATGACCAAAACAGGATCGTGTACACTCATTAAGAGAGCCCTTTGTAAAACCTATGCTTAAAATGTTGCTTCTTAAAGAAAACCAGGGATCTTCCGCAAATGTTATAAGACAGTCTAATCTAAAGCGATGATTCCGAAAACGGAAGCAGGAGATAAAAATTAGCTTTTGGCGCTAAGAATCATTTTTTTGGAACATTCCAAGTTTGCCTCATAAAGCAATTACCACATTGCATGTCTCAGCCCAAGCATAAACGCAAAGAGAAACATGGATTAACGGGGAGTCCAAAATTAGGACTTTGGACCTCTACACTTGGGCTTTTTGCGGGGCTCACAACAATTGTGCTTTACGGAGTAGCAGGTCCCGAATTTAAAGAGTCACTCGGACTTTCAGGCGCTCTTTTAGGGGTGCTGTTATCGTCTCCTCACCTCAGTAAAGCCTTCCTGAGAGTACCCTTCGGTGCCTGGGTCGATGAGGTGGGCGGCAAGAAGCCTTTTCTCATTCTTCTGTGCTGCAGCATTGCAGGTTTAGCAGGCATTACAGGCATCCTGCTGCTTTACTATCCCCATAATTTTGACGGCAGTCTCTTTCCATTGCTCCTTTTCTTCGGACTGCTGGGCGGGGCAGGAGGGGCTACGTTTTCAGTAGGTATTCCCAAAACATCCTATTGGTTCCCCAAACATCGCCAGGGGTTTGCGCTCGGTATTTACGCAGGGGCCGGGAATATAGGGCCGGGCGTTTTTAACTATATTGTCCCCTTGTTGGTGGGCGTCTGGGGATTGGCCGGCGCTTATTTGGGATGGCTGTTTTTTTTGATTATTGCTACCGCTGTTTACGCCTACTTTGCGGCCGATTCCTACTATTTCCAGCTTGTTCAGAATGATATAGACCACTCAAAGGCTAAAGAGATTTCAAAAGAGCTGGATCAGAATGTATTTCCGTCGGGTGGAACATGGAAGTCACTAAAAGAGTCGGCCGCAAACTATCGAACCTGGATCCTGGTATTTCTTTACACCGTTTCTTTTGGCGGCGGCTTTACAGCGTTGACGGCCTGGTTTCCTACCTACTGGAATTTGTTTCATGAATTAGATCTTGTTTCGGCAGGACTGGTAGCAGCTATTTTCACCATTTACGGTTCACTGATTCGGATTCCGGGAGGTAAGTTGAGCGACCGCTTTGGAGGCGAATTCATTGCTATAATCAGCTTTATGACTATGGCACTGGGTGCACTTATATTAGCAGCGGCCACCACCTTTTATCCGGCCTTTATAGGTATGATGATATTAGGGACTGGCATGGGTGTGGCCAATGCAGCTGTCTTTGAGCTTGTACCGAAATATATCCCGGATGCCGTGGGCGGTGCTTCCGGTTGGATTGGCGGCATTGGCGGCGCAGGGACGCTGATCATCATTCCGCTGCTGGGTGCCTTCGTTGACATCTACGGCCAGATTGGCTACGCCCGGGGCTTTATTGTGTTTGTTGTTCTCAGCACAATATGTGCGGCTATCTCTTATGCTCTTAAGGTTTTTTTAAAGACATAATCCAACCTACGTGCAAGTGCCCACTTCGCCAGATCCCGAGTAGGCTGTGCTACGGCGGGCAGGGGTAGCCTGTAAATGAAGTCAGCCCCTTCAACTACGCCCAGGGAACATCTTAAGCTGGCTCCGCTTAGGGTCCAATATTGATTTGTTCTGCAAAGGGTTCTATGCTTCTCCGGACAAAACTAAGCTATCCAGTTTAAAGGGAGTTCTATTCCAGCCTCAGGAGTAGAGCTCCTGCCGAACGATAGGTTGTGCTAAGGATTTTATGAGTCTGGTGACGTGTGGTTCCGGCAGGTAAGTGGCACTCATAAATGGAATATGAGCACTAAAACCTCACTCAATGAGCTCAGTCCTCAAATATTTGCACGGGAAGGAACGCTTAAATTAGTCCATGGACTTGGTACTGTTCTCGGCTGCCTCTTTTAAATGCACATACTGCTCGGGAGTTACATCGCCAATAAGAAAGTGGATGGGATCGACTGCTTCTCCCTCTTTATGAACTTCATAATGCAGGTGTGGGCCCGTTGACATACCGGTATTGCCCGAATAAGCGATAAGCTGGCCTCGTTCAACCCTGCTGCCGGGCCGGATGTCTTTGGCATAAGAAGAAAGGTGAGCATAGTAGGTTTCGTAGCCATAGCCGTGATCAATAATTACCAAGCGGCCAAATCCGCCTTTTCTGGATGTGTGTTTCACTATGCCATCAGCGGTTGCATATACTTTACTGCCTCGGCGTGCCTGGAAGTCAATTCCGTCATGTTGACGACGGTATTTTAAAATAGGATGAAACCGTTTCCCAAACCCACTGATGATATTGCTATCTGTAGGTCTTATAGCGGGGAGATGGCTCATTTTATCCTTATTCTCATTGTAGTGCTCCTTTATTTCATTGAAGCTTGCTTGTTGGATGCTGATGCTTTGTTCCAGGCTTTCCAGATTTCTGGCCGTTTGCTTTAGGATGTCAGAGGTTTCCTCATCATAAATATCAAACTCACTGTACATATCAGCTCCTCCAAAGCCGCCTTTTCGCTCATCCATCGATATGCTTTTCATTCCCAACAGCGACCGATACATTGTGTTATCGGTTTTAGCAAGCTGATCGACTTTGCTATCAAGCTTTTCAATTGTTGATCGGGTCGCTAAGAGCTGCTTCTTTAATATTCTGTTTTCTGCTTTAAGGGCTATTTCAGCGGGGGTTCCAATAGAAAAGGAGAGAATAGAGACGCCAATGCCGGCCAGTACTACGCCACATAATAACCACATCGAAGTGGTGTAAACAACACGTTCTAACTTGTTATATTTGACGGGAAGGAATTCGCACTTCTGTTTATCGTAGTAGTAATAATCTTTTAAAGACATATGGTATTGTGGTGCTTGGCCAGACAAGGAGCAATCTGGGAGCAAGGAAGTATTGCTTATATAACGAAAAGTATCTTAAATGTTCGAATATAAGCAATGTTGAATGATTTAAAAATTAATAATTATTCAACATCGCCTTCAAAATATTCTATCGCCCGGCGGGGCGTGGATGGGGATTGCTTTTTCTTGGCAATATGCTTCTTTACCTTTTGCTGAAAAGCCTCGGCCGGATCGTAGCCATAATGCCGCAGCAGGTAATTCATGGCGATAACCTCTGCAATTACGGTGATATTCTTACCGGGAGTGATCGGTAACCTTATCAGTGGAATATCGACTCCCATGATTGAGGTCGTTTCTCGGTTGAGTCCGGTACGTTCAATATCCTGAGATTCCTCATCCCAAAGGGAGAGTTCGAGCACAATTTCCAATCTTTTTTGGTAGCGTATGGCTCTGACGCCAAACATCGACATAATATCGATAATGCCCAGGCCGCGTATCTCCATATAATGCTTATTCATTTCGGTGGCCGAGGTCATCAACACATTGTTCTTCTTTGTCAGAATGACGGCATCATCAGAGACCAGCCGGTGGCCGCGTTCTACAAGGTCAAGGGCAACCTCACTCTTGCCAATACCTGACTTGCCTGCAATGAGAATGCCAACGCCATACACATCAACCATCGAGCCGTGAACCATGGTTTGCAGGGCAAACTGATCGTCAAGAAAGTCACGCAGCAATTGTAGAAAACGAGTGCTTTCAACAGGGGTACGGTAAACGGGTGTACCATTCTCTTTAGCCATTTGCAGCAGCGGGGCTGCCAGGTCGTTATTATGCGTGATAAAAAGGGCGGGAATATCAAATTGCAGCAGATTACTGAAAGCCTCGCATTGCTCATCAGTTGAGAGGCTTTTCAGATATCGTGTTTCGGTATTGCCAATAATCTGCAGCCGCTGATAGGTAAAGAGTTTCACAAAACCGGCTAACGCCAGACCGGGGCGGTGAAGATCCGCCTCGGTGACGTAGTTTTCTTCGCTGTTTTCTTCGGCCACCAAAGCGTTGACTTCAATATCGACGCGGTCTCGAAGGCGTTCAACAATGTAGGCAACGCTTAGTTTGTTTTTTTTGGGAATGGGTTTATGGCGGCCAAAGGTCATAGCTTCTCTTATCGCTGGTTTAGAGTTTTGTCTTTATATTTTTTGAGCTGCCGCGTTATGTTATCAACAACCATATTAATGGCCTGTTCATATGAGGTTGATTTTTCTTTGGCGTTCAACAGTTTTTGTGGAACTTTAACATTCAATTCAGCTTGCTGGGGATTATCATTATCGGCCACGGGCTGTAAAACGATATCGCAGGTAATGATCCGGTCATAAAATTGATCTAATTTCTGGACGGCCCCTTCCGCATAGCTGTGCAGGTCCGGAGTAGATTCAAAATGGCGTGCAGTGAATGTAGTTTTCATAACGTTAAGCTATTGGTTAGTCTTTATTTTTGGCCCTTGGGTGGGCCAGCTTGTAAACATTTTTCAATCGTTCAACGGATGTATGTGTATAAACTTGTGTTGCTGCTAAATCTGCATGACCCAGCAGTTCTTTAATTACACGTATATCCGCGCCTTTGTCAAGTAAATGAGTAGCAAAGCTGTGGCGCAGCACATGCGGGCTTTTCTGGGTGACTTCGCTGGCGCGCATCAGGTAATCTTTGACCATGCGCTGAACGGCACGCGGATAGATGCGCTGCCCCTTTGCCGCCAGGAAAGCGGCTTGTTTGGCATCGTCGTCGGTTCGGGAGCCGTAAAGTTGGGGCCTGGATTTAAGATGAGAACGAAGAGCTTCTTGTGCGCGGCTGCCCATTGGGACTATGCGTTGTTTGGCTCCCTTTCCCAGCACCTTTATCTGGTTATGATCCAGGTTAATATCGGCTCTATTAAGGTTGGTCAGTTCGCTGAGGCGGATCCCTGTTCCATAAAAAAGCTCGAGGATAGCACGGTTTTGGGCCGAGCGGGGCGTATCTCCGGTTGTCAGCTCCATCAGTCGTTCGATACCTTCAGCGGAAACTGTTTTGGGCAGTGGCTGATCCTTCTTGGGGATAATAAGCAGATGTGCGGGATTCTGTTCGGCCAAGCCTCGCTTAAAAGCATATTTAAAAAAGGAGCGAAGGGCCGCAACTTTTCGCGTGACGGAGCTGTTGGCAAGTCCGCGATCAGTCAGTTTGCCCAGCCACAACCGAATGGTCAGTCGTTCTACCTGATTAATACTAAAGCTTCCACGCCCAAAATATTCCTCACAGAATGCATGGAATTGATTCAGATCGGTGCGGTATGAAGTTATGGTATGCGACGAAGCATTCCGCTCTATCCTTAGGTAACGAAGGTATTTATCAATAGCTTTCTTCATCAATTATAAATATAGAATACTTTGCAGATAAAAATAAATATGGTTTGCGAACTATATTCTGTGAGCAAAAACCTGGCTGAGTTTTATTCGGAATAATTGACCTATACTTTTCGCCCTTTCCATTGCGGGCGTTTACCGGAGTAGAAATCTTTAAGCACCTGCAGACCCAGCAGCTGAAACCAGGCAACACCCAGCGGATGCAGCAGGCAGTAAGCAGCATTCCACCCAAACCAACGATTGATGAGCCGGCGCTGGTTGAGCATCAGCAAGACAGCAGCAACGGCCATCACCAGAATCATTGATATGGATAGCGACCATGACAAAAAGGGCAGGAGCAATACTGGGAACAGATAGGCGATAAAATGCAGTAGCCCAACAACGATAAATAGAAAGATATTATAACTGAAGCCGGCCAGAAAATTCTTGCGAAGCCCACTCCAGAGCGCTTGATGACTGCGGTACATACGGCAACTCACGGTCTGCCGTCCGTCATACATATTCATGGCAAAACCCTGACCTTTGATCTTTTTTGCCAGCGCTACATCTTCCACAACCAGATATTTTACCGAGCGGTGACCACCGATAGTTTCGTAAGTGCCTCGTTTAAAAGCCATAAACTGTCCGCAAGCGGCCGCAAAGAGAGGGGCCAGCGATTTCTGAAGAAAGGATGGCAGCCATTGCGGAGGGTGACGCACATAGCGTACCGGCAAATGGGTCAGCAGTGCCTGATAGATTAGCGGGATCACTACCTTTTCCCAAAAAGAGCCCAACTCCTGGTGCGGCCACAGCGTAATAAAATCCAGTACATCACGTCCCATGGTTCGCACAGTTTTGGCAACGGATGTGGGCTCCAGCCACGTATCGGCATCGATGAAAAGCAGTATCTCACCATCTGAAGCTTCGGCAAGTTGCTGGCAGGCCCAGGGCTTGCCCAGCCAGTCGTCAGGTTTTGGACGGCCGTTAAGGATGGTCAATTGTTCCGAGAATTTATTTTTTAAGCCTGCAATAATTTCGGCCGTACCGTCCGTGGATTCGTCATCTAACACATAAACATGGGACTTGGGATATTCTTGTGCAACCGCAGTTCGCACACAGCGTTCAATGCAAGCGGCTTCGTTACGGGCCGGAATGCAAATACTTACTGATGGTGCTTGTCGGTCAAAATAGTTGTCGGGTAAGCTCTCCAGTAGCTGGAAGTCTCTCCTGTTGAGCAGCAAGATGGCTGTCGTTAAGAACAGGTAGCCCAACGCTATATAAAGTGAAACCGTCATAGCTGAAAGGTAGCAGGGAAAAGAGGAAGTTCAAACTTTATGCAGGGACTTGCAAAAAGCCCCTGAAAGTTCTTATTTATCCGCTATGCATATTTTTTCAGATCCTGCTAAAGACCTCCGGCCCGGTGAGCAAAAATCGGGTGGCTATGAGTGGTGGTATTTCGATGCTATTTCCGATGATGGCAAGTATAGTTTGGTAGTAATATTTTATCGGGGGAATCCCTTCTCCAACCGCTATATACAGGCTATACAGGAACAGTCCGGCCAAGCGGTGCCCTCGAAATTCCCTGCCGTGAGCATTTCGCTGTATGAAGAAGGAGAGCCCGTCTATTACAGCTTTACAGAGTTTTTGGAGGCGCAGACACATTTTGATGATACCTCACCCTCAGTGCGGATTGGAAGGCATACGGCCGAGGCAACTATAGAATCTGATCGGCTGCAGTACAGGTTGAATCTGGATGAAGAGCTGCCCAGCGGCGATCGGCTTAAGGCCCGGCTTTGCTTTGAGAGCGACAGGCAACCGATCTCTTTTGAGGCACAGTGCTCACAGTCAGCCGCCAGGCATCAATGGAATCTGGTACAGCAGCGTGCCCGGGTCGATGGGGAGATTCGCCTTAAAGTAAAAGAGGAAAAGGAACGAACTGTTAACTTTGATGGCACCGGTTACCATGATCATAACCGTGGCAGTGAGCCCTTGCGCAGTGCCTTTGAGGACTGGTACTGGGGCCGCCTTCACTTTGATAAAGCCACGCTGGTTTACTATATCATGAACAAGCAGAAGGGCAGGGAGTACCGGGCATGGCTGCTGGATCAATATGGCACCATTATTAAGCGCTTTGATCAGGCGGTTTTGGATGATCGTGGGTTTTCAATCTTTGGGTTATATTCGGCCCACAAACTTCAATTTTCCTCGGAGCCCTTCCAAATACAGGTCCAGCAGTCACAGAAAGTAGATGATGGCCCTTTCTATTGTCGTTTCTTGAGCGAGGGTTATTTGTATAACAGTAACACAGGCCGTACGCAAAGGGCTCTGGGTATTACCGAATATATTTATCCTGATCGGATTTATGCGCGTATATTTTGGCCGCTGGTTAATATGCGCATTCGCCAGGATTATGAAAAACCGCACTGGGTACAACGATCCGGTCGATTATATCGATGGACGTGGTAATTAAGGTACTGTTGTTCGTTATGAACCAAATTATTACGTTTATAGTCGCAGATTAACGCAGATCTAAACGGATTGCTCTAAGTCAATCGAGTTAAACTGATGTCCAAGTTATCTTCTATTTTCCTACTCTCATATTAAACCTATTCCCTCCACTGGTTCAAGTTTGCAACTTGGACCAGTAGGGCAAATCTGGCTTAGTTAAACTACTGGCACAAGCCCCTCACTTGAATTAATAAATAATTTTCGGGGAATTCTTTGATTGAAATATTATGATGAATTGATAAAACATCAACTAATCTATTACGTAGCATTCTTAGGGAGATACTTCGGCTGGACTTCGAAGAAATACTGAAGTCACTGTTCAATATTGGCAGTAGCTACACGATATTACGCAAGCGTCTCCCTTGTGCCACGTAAGGCTATATAAACTTATCAAAATCCGTATTATCAAAACCAGCATATTTACGTAACCCGGCCAGCATCTCTTCAAGCCTTTGTTCAAAAACCCGGAGCTGTTTGGAATCAGAAAGTCCTTTTTTGGTTAGAACCGGTTCCCCCACATGCAGATGGAGTTCCGGTTTATCGTGGCGGATGGTGTGCATATGAATGCCGACTGGCACCAGATCAACGGCCGGAAGTTGGCGGCTGAGCCAAGCCAGTCCCTTTTCGAAATCCATAGCTGTACCTGCAGGGGTGATCCTTCCCTCCGGATAGATGAACAGGCTGGCATTGGGACGCTCGAAGGATCGAATGGCATATCGCAGCGAACGGATGGCACTCTTTTTATCAGACCGCTTGATAGAAAAAGCCCCAATCTTGCTGAAAAAGGGGTGCTCGCGCATTTGCTCATCCTCCATCAGGGCTCGCGCTTGTTGACGGAAGCGGAATTCATTCAGCAGCAAAGGGATAAGTCCATCCCACCAAGAGTGGTGGTTAAGATAATAAATTGTTTTAGCGTCATTATTTGGATGGTAATCCTGTTTTAGCCACACTGCCGTAAAGCGCCGCTTAAACAGCAGCCAAACATAATAGCGGAAGCTTTTTATAAAGAGCGGCGATTCATTTGCAGGAATAAAATCCAAGGATAAAGTATTTGTTGAGTATGACTGTCCTGAATATCTTAAGGCAAAAGTACTATTACTAATTTAAAGCTCAAAGTTGTCATGGATTCCTCAAAAATTGAGCAATATATAAGAGCACACACGACGTCTGAATCTTCACATATCCAAGAACTGATGGAAGCCTCCGATGATGAGCTTGAATTCGTTGATATGATGAGCGGGCGAATGGTGGGCCGGCTGCTTGCGCTGCTGATAAAACTATCCGGGGCCCGGCGCGTGCTCGAGGTAGGCACTTTTACCGGTTATTCTGCTCTGTCAATGGCGGAAGCAATGCCTATGGAAGGGAAGATCTATACCTGTGAATATAACGAAAGATATGAGGACATCGCCCGGCGGTTTTTTGAGGAAAGCAGCCACGGATCAAAAATAAAGCTGGTGATGGGTAAAGCGCTGGAAACGGTTCCGGATATTCCCGGGAAGTTCGATTTTATATTTCTGGATGCAGACAAAATAAACTACCCCGACTACTATAACCTGTTGCTGCCGCGTTTAAATGAAGGCGGGCTAATGGTGATTGACAACGTGCTGTGGGATGGCAAGGTATTAGATCCCCAAACAGACAAGGCCAAGGCTATTGATAAACTGAATGCACGTATTTCTGAAGATGAATCCGTAGAGCAGGTGATGCTGCCGGTACGGGATGGTGTGACAATTGTGCGCAAAAGGTGATTTTTAGACTTAGATCCTTTTGCAAGACTCACCCTTTGGAAGGATTTCTACTCCTGAGGCGCAAGTGGAACTCCCTTTAAACTACATGAACTGGTTTTCATTAAGATTTTAAGTAATAAGTTTTGCAATGAGCCCTCTTACTATATATTTGCAGCCCAAGATAAACTATCCTGATGTGTAATTTGCTCAAAAATACGATTAGCCTGACACTTTTTTTAGCAGTTTTGGCTGCCTGCTCAGGTGCTGATGAGCAGTTTAAATCCCCTCCAAAACCGAATGTGCTTTTCATCATTGCGGATGATTTTGGTTCTCATGATTTGAGCAGCATGGGTAGTGATTATTATGAGACGCCTAATTTGGATCAGCTGGCTGAGGAGAGTATGGTGTTTACCAATGGCTATACGGCTGCGCGCGTTTGTAGCCCCGCCAGGGCCAGCATCATGTCCGGCAAGACGCCGGCACGTCATGGTATCACCGATTGGATCGGGGCTCCAACCGGAACTGAATGGCGAACGCAAGGCCGCCACAGTAAGCTGTTACCGCCAGAATACGTCCATCACCTTCCGCATGAGTATATGGTATTGCCGGAAGCGATGAAAGAGGCCGGATATAAGACTTTTTTTGCCGGAAAATGGCATCTGGGAGACGAGGGATCCTATCCGGAAGACCACGGATTCGATATTAACAAAGGGGGTTATGAAGCCGGAGGACCTTACAGCGGAGGCTATTTTTCTCCTTTCAATAATCCTAAGATGGAAGACTATCCCGACGAACGGGGGATGAGTCTGCCAGAAAAGCTGGCTAAAGAAACGAGCTCTTTTATTAAGGCCAATAAAGACACTTCCTTTTTTGCTTATCTGTCCTTTTACGCCGTTCACGCCCCTATTCAGTCCTCCCGTGAGAAGTGGAAAAAATATCGCGATAAGGCCGATTCCATGGGGATCGCTGAAACTGGTTTTAAAATGGGACACTTTCTGCCTATCCGACAGGTGCAGGATAATCCGATTTATGCGGGGCTGGTAGAACATATGGATGATGCGGTAGGGGCCGTACTGGAAACCCTTGCCAGGGAAGGGCTGGAAGAAAATACGATTGTTATTTTCACCTCTGACCACGGCGGAGTGGCAGCCGGCGATGATTATGCCACTTCCAACCGCCCACTGCGCGGCGGAAAAGGTTATCAGTACGAAGGCGGACTTCGCGTACCCTATTTTATTAAGCTGCCCTGGCTCAACCAGCAAGGGGAGACAGATAAT
>DATGUX010000415.1:0-3708 GCA_035300985.1 Fodinibius sp. | reverse complement strand
ACTAAAAAATTGCTTGCCCGCGGTGCCTTTACATTGGTGTCAGACCGGGTATTAAGTCGGCGAGCGTAGCTTGGTCTTTCCGAAGTATCGACAGGAAGGGGGGCAAAATAGTTGGTGTTCTCAATCAAATGCTGTTTTTGGGAGCTAACTTCAGCATTTAGTGAATCCACCAACACCTTCATTGCTTGTACGTTCATCGTCCGGTCGTTGCGCGAGCGATCCTGGGGGTTTGAGCGGGAGAACGATAAGTTAGAGAGATCAAAACTGATGCGATAACGGTCAAAACCGGTTTCTTCAAGTACTTGTATTCGCTTACCCTCTCTGCGTCGGTTAAGGTGGCGGAGGATAGAGCCATCTTTTAGATAGAGTGTCATCGTTTGCCCGTGGTGCTGGCTTTCCAGGTGGCCTTTCTGGGCTTTAATAATGGCTTCTTTGCGGTTATTGTCCGGATGCTGGTAGATGGTCACATTCCGCAGGGAGTCTGAGCCGTCGGTCATATCCTGGACCAGAAAAGTATAGCCTTGAATACCTTCATAAAACTCACCCTCTTTTAGGTCAAAACCGGGCTTTTTGAGACGAATATCGATAAAGAGGGAACGGGCGCGCTGGTTGGCATCAGGCAGTACATCGTTGGAGAACCAAACCAAAAAAATAGAAAGAAGCACGCCCGCTGCCAGTACCGGACTGATAATATGGAAGGGGTTAATGCCGGCTGCTTTGATGGCCGCCAGCTCGTTAAGCTCCGTAATTTTACCATAGGCCATCAGGCAGGCTACAAGTACGGCCATAGGCATAGCCAGCACCACCATTGAAGCCAGATTGGTAATGATTAACTCAATAATAACGCCAAAGGGCAGCCCTTTACCGACCAGCATATCGATATAGAGGATAAGAAACTGCATGAGAAGCAGAAACATCAGGGTAATAAAACAAAAGACAAAGGGCCCCAAATGACGCTTTAATACATCGCGTTGAAGCCTGTTTGGGAGAAAACGCATATCATCTATTCATTGAATAAGCCTTAAATTACACCTATACTACTTTATTACAAAATGACTTTGCGCTTGCCGCCAAGGGATGGCTTTTTTACTTGTAAGAAACTCAAGTGACTTAATATTCTTTTCAAGTACCTGTTTGTTAAATGAATGATGAGTTGCCTATAGGATAAGGATACGACTTCTAACCAGCCAATAAAAACGTATATTTACTATTATTCGTGCAGCTCAAAGCAGAAATATGGTTGGTTGTTCTTTTGCTGAGCAGCCTTGTAGCCGTTTCGGATGCCTTTGGCAGGCAACCTCCTCTGCAGACAGCTGCCGGTGATACTTTGCCTCATCCCTATCCATGGAGTGTCGTCTCTTATCCATTTGCAGAGCGGCCACCAAGGTTATATCATATTCCGCTTGCAGGAGAACAGCTTTACATTCGTCGCGATTCTCTTGGGAACTTCCACAGCCGACGATTGCTTTACGGCCAGTCTGTGGCTCTTCCCTATGTGATGAGTTTTGAAGAATATGCCCGTCGGCATCGCCGCTATGTGACAGATGAAAACTGGAGTGAAATAAGCCGGCAGGCAGAGCTTGAGCAGTCGGCCGGCGGGGTGCTGGACTTCCGAGTAGATGTCCCCGGGGGAGAGGAGTCGGTCTTTAGTACCATCTTTGGTAAACCCGAAGTAAATTTACGCATCAACGGTACGGCCAATGTAAATATCGGTGCTTCCATCCGGAAGACTGAAAATCCCGGTATTCCGGCTGATCAACAAAGGCAAATTGATCCTATCTTTGAGCAGAGTTTACAATTGAACGTCCAGGGTACCATTGGAGATAAGCTTTCTATTCTTGCAGATTGGAATACAGAACGTGCTTTTGATTTTATGAATCGCGTTAGTGTTGTCTATGAGGGATATGAGGACGAGATTTTACAGCGGCTGGAAATGGGAAACGTATCTATGCAAACGGGGAACTCTCTGATACGTGGCGGGAGTGCGCTCTTCGGGCTAAAGTCGGTCGTGCAACTGGGGGCTCTGGAATTAACTTCCGTTCTATCGCAGCAAGAGGGAGAAGGGCAAACGGAGGTGATTACCGGCGGGACCCAGGAAAAGGAGCTTGCTATACGCCCTATAGAATATCAGAACGATCGTCACTTTTTTATGGACTTTTATACTCGTCAGCAATTTGAGGAGAACGTTTCCAATCCACAGCAGCTGGGACAGGCCTTACGGCTTACTGAAGTCAATGTGTGGGTACTGCGCGAGACCTCCCAATCCGCTGAGGGGGAGCGCCAGGCCATTGCCCTGGGCGGGCTGGGGGTGGTACAGAATGGGGACAGCAGCTATAGCCCGCCTAATGAATCGGATGATGCATTTCCCAAAACCCTGCTCGATCAGTATCGCGACCCTTCGCTGGGGGTCTCGGCCGGAGCCTTTGGAGTGGATCCGACTACTTTTGTGGAAGGATATTTTGTACCGCTGGAGGAAGGTATCGATTACGAGATTAACCGTTATCTGGGCTATCTTTCCCTAAAACGAAGTTTGGGAGCACGGCAGGCACTGGCTATCTCTTTTAAATATGAAGATATTCAAACAGGTCAAACGGTAAGCGTCGGTGATATAAGTCCGGGCGGAGGCAATCGGATCTATTTAAAGCTTATTCGCCCGCAGACGGTGACGACCGGTAACCCGCTGTGGCAGCTGATGATGAAAAATATTTATTCGCTGGGTGCCACCAACCTGACGCCCGAAGGGTTAGAGCTGGATATTAAATATACCGAACAAAATGTGCCGAGCAGTTCCCTGCCGGGGCGAAATTCGGTGCTGCTGCAGGACTTAGGTCTGGACCGTGTGGATCAGCAGGGAGCGCTGGCCCCCGACAATCGCATAGATTTTAGCACAAGCGTACTTGATCCCAGCACCGGAACCCTCATTTTTCCCTATTTACACCCCTTCGGCAACCGCATTGAAGAGCTGCTGCTGCAGAGCGGCGCCTCTCCTCAACAGGTCGAGGCTATTGCCTTTAACGAGCTTTATACCAACCGGAAGGAAAATGCTAATCAGAACTCCAAAAACAGCTTCTATCTGATGGAAGGCTACGCCAGGGGGGCTATATCGGCCAATTATAGCTTAGGGTTTTCCTTGGTGGAGGGCTCAGTAAAGGTATATGCCAACGGACAGCGCCTGCAGGAGGGTACTGACTATATCGTAGATTATTCCATCGGCAGTATCACCATCCTAAGCGAGCGATACCTTCAAAGAGGTCAGCAGATTAAGATTGAATATGAGAATAATCAGCTGGCACAAATAGGGCAAAAGAATTTTACCGGCTTACGAGCAGACTATAAGTTGACCGATAATATCAGTATTGGCAGTACTTTCTTTAAGCTCAGGGAGAAACCACTGCAGGACAAGATCCGCATCGGAAATGAGCCCGTCAATAACGCTATGCTGGGGCTGGACGCTAAGGCCCATTTTGATGCGCCCTGGCTTACCCGCTTGGTGGATCGGGTTCCGCTGCTGCAGACCAGTGACCCGTCCAGCATTTCGCTGAACGCAGAATTTGCCCAGCTCCGACCGGATGTAGCACAGACAGCCGCCGTGAATGATGCCATTGATGAAAACCGGCTTTTCCCCGATGAGGAGAGGGGGCTCTCATTTATCGATGATTTTGAAGGCTCGGATATCAGCCTCAGCTTTATGGCTCCCTCGCGCTGGCA
>DATGUX010000414.1:0-45505 GCA_035300985.1 Fodinibius sp. | reverse complement strand
ATCATTATCTGCCACGCCCACTCCGGTAAGCGTATCGGGCTGAACCTGTATGGTATGGTCAACCTTAGCATCGAAGACCGTATCGGCATGGGCCACAGCCAGGATAGATTCGCTATTGTCTTTTCCTTCAACCAGGCCAATACCATTGCCGACTTCATCCACGGAGTTACTGGAAATGTCCGCTTCCTTAAAGCGATTGAGCAGGAATTCAACCCGCTTTCTCTCATCAAAAGTAGGAGCCGGAATTTCACCAATCATCACTAAGTTGGCAAGCAGTGTTTCCTTAAGTTCTTCTGCCACTTTCCGGAAGCGTGGAAGGGAGGACAGGATGTCATCAAAAGAATTAGCCATAATGCTTTGTCATTATAAAGTCTCACACTTTGAAAACAAAAACCCTTTCAATAAATACCGATTGCACTCAGGGCTTTATTCAAAACGTCCGGTATTAAAATGGAAGAATAACGGTCTGAACAACCCACCAGCTATAATTATTGGTCGAACCTTCAGTCATAATATATATTATTTATTCGCGTAGTCCTTAGAATAATCAGTTTGCTGGTCAGCATTTGGAACAGGTTTTTCCATTCAGCAGGTAGATATTCAGTTATATTGTACTGCTTGTCTTTATGCTGGGTTCCGATTGCCCTGATTATTTGGAATATGAGCTCTTCAGCTTGTACTTCTGTAATGGACATCCGGTCCATAAACAGATTGATACAATCATCAGGACTGAGGGTTGAAATATGATGTGGTAGTTCGCGGAGCTTTTGGTAACTAAGGTATTCCGGCAGGTAGACCATAAAATAATAAGCCTCTTTTTCGGGCAAATGGCTTACTAATATACCCATTATCACTGTTATAGCTTCCTTCCCGATTTCCTCATCTTCGATGTAGTCGGGTAATATGGCAGATTCCGGATAAAGAACTATAGATTGTTCCATAACATCCTCTGGTATGAGGGTTAACTGATGGCATTGATTGCCTATTTTGAACATAAATTCAGGCCGGGCTAAAGCCAGCAAAAAGGACCTGCAAAAAAGTAATCTCGGGGAATTTGTGGCATAATAGATGTTTTTTTATGTAACAGATGTAGGGAAAGACCGCTGGCGAGTACACTGTAAAACCAGCGACGACCTTATCCTACAATTACCCAGCGGCCGGGCGTCGTTAAAAAAACCACATTTGCACATAACAACAGCAAGTCATAATGCCAGCCCATGCTTTCTTCACTGTAAAACCCAATGTCCCACGCAAAAATCTTTTTGTAGATGGCCCCTAGCATAACAATAATAAGCAAGGCGGCCCCGACCTGAATATAAATGCCCAGAGCAATCGATAGCGGCGCTACTATTTCTGCGAGACCTAATAAAATAGTAGCGCTTTTAGATAAACCAAGCTGGTCACCTCGCTCGGATGGCTTTCTGAGGTGACTAATGCCGCTTGAAAGAAAAGTGATTGCAACGATTATACGCAAGGCCAAAAGCGCAAAATCAGTGATGAAGCGTAGATCTAAAATCATGGAATGACATTAAGCTTAGGTTGATATAAAACATTCCTGGTGGCCCAATCAGAGATATTCGTATGGGCATAAGGAGGCATCTTTGGTTTACGGTATCTGCTTCTTTCCTTTATTATTGATAATGGAAGTTATATCTGAAGAAATAAATAGAATTTTTTGTGAAAAGCATGTAGCAATATCCACTATATCGATGGTTGGCATACGTGCTACGTATAAAAGTAACGCGAAATTAAACGTGGGGTAAGTCCCTATAGAGTGGCTCAGCCCATACTAATATGAGCCATCGTATGGGTGGCAACCTCAACTCAGCCACTGCCCACAAGTACCAGTTGATTCGCCCCCATATAAAAGGATGGAGGTTTGTTCTGGAGAGGTAGAACATTTTGTGGGGCAATTATGGTAATTTTTACTACATCTCCTAAGGCTGTTTTGTCCTACCTTTCTTCTTAGCTACTGGGTTGGGCACATATTTTTCGCCTGAAATACAGGCTGCCAGCTAAGGCTAATAAAACTTATTCGCCGGGCAAAGTCTTCAACCTTCTGGCGCTATACAACAAACTTTCTCAAATAACATTGCTGTAACAATGGATCCCAAGAGGTTAGAAAATCAGGATTTGCCCCGACAAGGACAAACCCAGCCCGGGGAGGAGGCCCAGATGTATCCGGAGCCGAAAATTATCCGCGATAATTACAAGGGAAGTGGCAAATTGAAGGGTAAAGTGGCGCTGATTACCGGCGGCGATTCCGGCATTGGCCGCTCCATGGCCGTTCACTTTGCCCGGGAAGGGGCGGGGATTGCCATCGTTTATCTGGAAGAAGATGAGGATGCCGACAAGACCCGTCAAATGGTAGAAAAGGAGCAGGCAAAGTGCCTTGTTATCCGGGGTGATATTAAAGACCGCCATTTTTGCGAGAAGTGCATAGAGCAGGTAATCATCGAATTTGGGAAACTTAATATTCTGGTTAATAACGCCGGTGAGCAACACGTACGGCAGGGGATTGAAGAATTAGACCTGGATATTGCCGAACAGACCTTTCAAACCAATGTAGTGGCCATGTTTTATCTAACGAAAACAGCCGCTGAGCATTTTTCCGAAGGCGATTCCGTTATCAATACCACCAGCGTAGTGGCTTATCAGGGACGAAATTATCTTATCGATTACGGTGCCACCAAGGGCGCCATTGTCGGATTTACGCGATCGCTCAGTCAGGACTTAGCGCCGAAAGGAATCCGCGTAAATGCCGTAGCGCCGGGGCCGATATGGACGCCGCTTATTCCGGCCACCTTTGATAAAGCGCATGTTGCAGAGTTTGGGAAATCAACTCCGATGGGCCGGCCGGGCCAGCCTTCGGAGGTAGCGCCTGCTTATGTATTCCTGGCATCAGAGGATGCCTCCTATATATCGGGCCAGGTGATTCATGTCAACGGGGGGGAGGCGGTGAGCAGTTGAGTAACGCAAGAAGTTATTTTAGAACCGTCTTTTAGGCCTGAAGGTGAATTTAATCCGGCAGTCAACAGCACGCGATGGACGTTTTCAAACAACCCTAAAACTAAATGCGGTAATAATGATGTCAAAACAGGACCCAAACCAAATAAAAGATCAGGAAACATACGAGGAGCTCCGAGAGCAAGGCATGAGCAAAGACAGGGCGGCCCGCATCGCTAATGCTGGCAGGCAAGCTTCAAGGAAGGGGGGCAAGCATGGAACATATGAAGACTGGACCAAAAATGATCTGCTGGAAAAAGCCGGCGAAGTAGGCATTGAAGGTCGATCGAAAATGAACAAACATGAACTGATTAAAGCGCTGCGGGACCACTAAGGGTTTGAACGTATGGAACAAGAGTTTAGTGAGCTTGTCAGCGAAGCATTCAAAGCAAAAAAATAGTCTGAGAACAGGTTGCAATATGAATAACAACGGATACCAAGAGTTTAAATCAGAGTGCTTCTGCGTTTTTCAATGAGTTATATGTTATTTTTAATGAAACAGGGTATCGCTGGCTATGCAAACAAGTCAAAGCGGCAAGGATGTTGTCATCATAACGGGTAGCAGCGGATTGATAGGCACCCGAATTATTAAGAAGCTGGGCGAGGATTTTCAGATCGTAGGAATGGATAAACAGGGCAATCCTTTTCCTCCCAAACAGGCCGAATTTGTGTACTTCGATATCACGAAAAAAGAAAGCATACAAGCGGCGATGAAGCGGATAAGGCATGCTTACGGGAACAACATAGCTTCGGTTATCCACCTTGTGGCCTATTATGATTTTTCCGGAGAGCCGAGCCCCCTGTATGAAGAAGTGACAATCAAGGGGACAAGAAAGTTTCTGCGCGTGCTGCAGGATTTTGAGGTCGAACAGTTTATTTTTTCCAGTACCAATCTCATTTATAAACCGACCGAGCCCGGGGATACCATTGATGAAGAAGCGCCTGTTCAACCCAATTGGGACTATCCTGAATCGAAGGTGAATACCGAAGAAGTAATCCGGGAAGAGCGAGGCGATATCAGCGCGGTACTGCTGCGGCTGGCCGGGGCGTACGACGAGAAAGGCCACTCCATTCCCATTGCCCATCAAATTAAACGTATTTATGAAAAAGAATTTACCAGTCATTTCTTCTCCGGGGATACTTCGCACGGCAATGTTTTTTTGCATATGGACGATTTGCTGGACGCTCTGGAAAGAACGGTAAAAAGAAGGAAAGCCCTGCCCGAAGAGATCGCTATAAATATCGGGGAACCGGATACGCCCAGTTATCAAGAGCTGCAAAACAAAATCGGGCGACTTATCTATGGGGAGAAGTGGGAAACCTTTGAAGTGCCCAAACCTTTGGCTAAAGCAGGGGCCTGGAGTATGGATCTGGTCGGGGACCCTTTTATTAAACCCTGGATGATCGAACGTGCCGACAATCATTTTGAGCTGGATATCTCGCGAGCCCAAGAATGGCTTGGCTGGCAACCCAGCCACTATCTGATAGAAACGCTCCCACAAATAATTGAAAACCTGAAGGCCGACCCTGTGGAGTGGTATAAAGAGAACGACCTTGAATTACCTGCAGAGTTTGAAAAAGAAAATAATTAGCGGGTGTTGTAACGCTTCCCCCAGGGCAGAGGTCTATATAAGAAGAGTGTTTATGGATGAAAGCGTACACAATAATGAAGCATGTGAACACAACGATGAAGCCGGTATGGGCAAACGGGGGGCAGCACGGCCCATGGCTGAGCAGAAGGATGAGCCCGGCCAACGCAGATTAATGCTGCATCGTCATCACAGACAGACCCTTTGGATCTATTGGATGTTGGTTATGCTCGGTATCTGGATGGTGATGGCGCCGCTGACGTTCAGCTACAGCGTCGGCACGGTCGAGCCCAGCGGTGGACGCGAGGTCTGGCTTCCCATGGCCGAGCGGATAGCGGCTATGAGGTGGAGTGACATCATCAGCGGCCTGCTGCTTATCTTTTTTGGGTGGCGTTCGCTGACACCCAACCGCCCGTACAGCCTGTGGATCTGTTGTTTTATCGGTATCTGGATTAGTATGGCGCCCTTTATTTTCTGGTCGCCCGTGGCCGTTGCTTACCTCAATGGAACATTAGTGGGGGCCTTGGTTATAGCTCTGACGATCCTGATACCGGGCATGCCCAATATGATTATGTATATGAAGATGGGCTCCGAAACACCCCCCGGGTGGAGTTATAATCCGTCCAGCTGGCCCCAGCGCTGGATTATGATTGTTACCGGTTTTTTGGGCTGGATTGCCTCGCGTTATCTGGGCGCATTTCAGCTGGGGTATCTGGATGTTGCCTGGGATCCTTTTTTTGGAGCCAGCACAACAACTGTTTTAAACTCATCAATGTCCCATTCCTGGCCTGTTTCTGATGCAGCGATAGGCACCTTCGCCTATACCCTCGAGTGCTTGATGGGATTTATGGGGAGCCCCTCCCGCTGGCGCACCATGCCCTGGATGGTCACGCTGTTTGGTATTCTGGTGATCCCGTTAGGCCTTGTGAGCATCTTCTTGGTTATATCCCAGCCATTGGTGGTGGGCGCTTGGTGTACGATCTGTCTGACTACCGCAATCATCATGCTGCCCATGATTCCACTGGAAGTGGATGAAGTCATCGCCATGTTGCAACATTTGATTCAGCGCAAAAGAAGAGGCGATTCACTTTGGACCACTTTTTGGAAAGGGGGAGAGCCGGTTGAACAGAACACCGATGAACGATCTCCCGAACTTATGGACTTGCCCAGAGCCCCCGGGCGGGTTTTTCTTGCTTCGATCTGGGGAATGAGTTTTCCCTGGACCCTCATAACATCTACTGTGTTAGGGATCTGGCTCATGTTTGCTCCGGGGATCTTTGGCGTAGGCATTGAAACCCTGGCCGCTAATGTCTGTCATTTAGTTGGAGCCTTAATCGTAGTAGTATCGGTAATAGGTATGGGCGAAGTAGTAAGGGCCGGCCGGTATATAAACGTACTACTGGGGCTGGCAATTGCTGTAGCGTTTTGGTTTGTAATTGACAGCAACGTCTTTTTGACCCTTTTAGCAATTATAACAGGCGTTAGTGTTGCGGTACTTGCTCTCGAAAGAGGAACAAAATTAGAAACCTATGGCCTGTGGGATAAATACGTGAAGTAACTAGATGTAATTTGATCAATCTAACCCTTAATAACTAACCAAAAAAACAAATCATATGTCTTTAGCAAAAGTAATTGAAGTGTTAGCCGAAGGTAAAACGATAGAAGAGGCATTTGAAAATGCGGTAGCCGAAGCCTCCCAAACCGTTGACTCAATTAAGTCCGTATGGGCTTCTGATGTGGAGGCCAAAGTTGAGAATGGTGAAATCCAGTCATATCGAATAACAGCGAAAATTACCTTCACTGTTAACAAATTATAAATTGTTCAATCCATTCCTATAGAACGTTATTTATTCCCCGGTGGCCATAAACCACCCGGGGAATAGTATGTCGAAAACAGGTCGTAAGCAATGCAAAAGATAACGGATGAGGGACCAGGATAGATATAATAACAATTTTATAAAACACGCTGAAAATAATACGCCTATGGACAAAGCCAACCAAAAAGAACTTATTACGATTAACCCGGCAACGGGAAAAGAAATTAACCGCTCTCTGTTGATGAGCGACCCGGAAGCCGGGGAATGCCTAAGGCCTTCCTGGAGTGGCATAAACCGACTGGGGGGCGAGCAAACGTTATGGGCGAGCTGCAACAACATAAAGAGCAACTGCTGGAACCCATGACTCCGGAGATGGATAAGATGCTGGCCCACGGCAAGCAGGAGGCCGCGCGTGCCTCGCATATTATCCCTAAAGCTGCATATAATGAATGACTCGGCCTTCCTAACGTCCGTTAGAAACTTCTTCAGAAAAGATGCTGCCATCGGGGTAATACTGCTCGTTGCAACCATCACAGCTCTTGCCGTAGCCAACAGCCCCTTAAATGAGTGGTATGAAAAGGCATTGAAGCTAAAGCTTTCTGTTCATCTGTCGTCATTTGTGATTGAACACTCCCTTAAGGAATGGATTAACGAGGGACTGATGGCGCTGTTTTTCCTAGTTGTGGGTCTGGAGATTAAGCGAGAGCTAAAATTCGGAGAACTTTCCACATTTCGACAAGCTCTGTTGCCGGCGGTTGCTGCTATCTGCGGTGCAGCACTACCCGGGCTGATTTTTTATAGTCTCAATGCGGGTTCCCCAAATATACAAGGATGGGCCATCCCCATGGCAACCGATATTGCTTTTGTAATAGGAATAATGGCCTTGCTGAGTTCTCGCATACCGGTATGGGCTAGAGTGTTGGTTACGGCCATAGCGGTTGTAGATGATATCATAGCCGTCCTAATAATCGCTGTATTTTTTGCCAAACAGATACATATGGTTGCTCTGGGCGTTGCCGTTATTTGTTTACTTATTCTTATCATATTTAATTGTTTCGGAGTTAAACGATTGCAGCCATATCTAATTATTGGATTTGTGTTGTGGGGGGCGGTCCTGAAATCGGGTGTCCACTCTACGATTGCGGGCGTTATGCTGGGTTTTGCCATCCCTGCCAGCCAGCGTTGGAATCTGGAGCGCCTGCAGGAATATGCCCAAAAGGGGATTGACCTTTTTAAAAAGGCGGCCGATGAGCAGAAGGATGTGAGTCGTAAACAGGCGATGCGTCATATGGGTAAAAGCCATATCTATGCAAAATCACCGCTGCACCGGATGGAAGACAACCTGCGCCCATTTGTATATTTTGTGGTTATGCCGCTATTTGCTTTTGCCAATGCCGGGCTGGTGTTTTATCCGGAGGTGATGAGCGCTGCTTTTTCTTCCACGCTTTCCCTTGGTATCGTGCTGGGGCTATTTCTGGGAAAGCAGTTGGGTGTTTTCGGAACGATATGGGTTTTTACTAAGCTCGGCTATTCCCGGTTGGCCCCGGACCGGGAAATATGGAAAATTCTTTATGGTATTGCCCTGCTGACGGGAATTGGTTTTACTATGTCGCTGTTTATTGCTGAGCTGGCTTTCAAAGAAGAAAAATTACTGCGAATTGCTAAAACAGGTATTTTGATGGGTTCGCTCATTTGCGGGCTTGCCGGGTCCTATTTCCTCTCGCGTCGCCCTGCCTATGAAGCCGAAGATCACCAGGCGTTTGAGGAATCGTAGCAGAAATAGGATCAAGCATGGGCGAAGAATAAACTACCCACCGGTGAATGCCCGGCGGTTTATAGAGCATACGCGGCTGAAAATGTTATCACCTGACCCAACTACTTATAAGTAAGTATGCTAATTTTTTATGGCCCGCTAATATCGTGATTATAGGAGGGAACATCAGAGGCTGTTATTACCTTATGTATAAACATAGTAGTTTTAACCAGCTAAGCTTTTTAGCCATGAAATCACTTAAAATTAAGTTTCAGGTATGTATTTGTGCTTTAACCGGACTCTTGCTGGTATCATGCAGCAATCAACCCCAGACGGACCAAACGGAAGAGCATATCACGCAAAAGAGTGACAGTTCTGTCCAGAGGCAAGAAAAAGGCGTCGGGATTGAAGTATATGAGAAAAAACCATTCGGCAATTATTTGACCGATGCCGCAGGTATGAGCCTTTATCTATTCAACAAAGATGCTGAGCTGCACCGATCAGTTTCTAAAAGCACCTGCTATGATGAATGTGCAGAGGCCTGGCCACCTGTGCTGACAAGCGGTGGGAATATTGCGGCCGGAGCCAAGGTTGATACCACCCTGCTGGGAACCACTGAGCGTAAGAACGGGACGACACAGGTAACTTATGATGGTTATCCGCTGTATTATTATATAGACGACAAAGAGCCAGGAGATGTAAACGGCCATGATAAAAATGAATATGGCGCTGACTGGTATCTCATAAAGCCAACCGGAGAAGCACTCGAGGATGTGGGGTTGCAAGGAAAATAATATCGGCGACCTGTTTAAAATTCATGACTAAAAAATACCGCGATGCTTAAAAAAGCCTATAGTATATAAGGCAAAATGGGTATAAAGAAGCCTGTGGCTACTATGCATCTTCACTAATAGGATACAGGCAATTAGAAGGGCTTCTTTTGATACTACCGCTCAGCTTTTTTCACTTCATCGGTGAGAGCTTCCAAATGTTGACGAATGAATTTGCGGCCTTCATCATCACTGAAGCGACCGTTTTCAAACTTATCGGGTGCATTGGCCACCAATACCTCGGGAGCTGCCACGATGTGGCACTGATTGTAAATGAGGATTTCATGCAAATGAACTTGCGATCGGGCTGTGCCTACCGGGCTTATTGTGGCGCCCATCATGCCGACTATTTTCCTATTCAACGGCGATTCTCCCGGCATTCGTGAAGCCCAATCGAGTGCGTTTTTGAGTACTCCGGGTATCCCGTGCTGATACTCGGGCGTGGCGATAAGCACAGCGTCAGCCTGATCAATCGCTGCTTTTAACTCTTGTACCGGTTCGGGATCGCCCTGTGCCTCAACATCCTGGTTGAAAAAGGGAATTTCATCCAATTCAAAAATTTCAATTTTGACATTCTCCGGTGCCTCCTCCTGGGCGGCATAAAGCAGTCCTTTATTAAACGATTCTTCACGCAAGCTACCGGGGATGCCGAGTATGTGTATAGTTGAGTGGGTGCTACTCATGATTTTTGTCTGGTTTTAAAACAAAACGGATGAATAATTCTATTTTGCTCGTCCTAAGAATGCAGGTATAATCATTCAAAAGCGGCCGGGGCCTATGTCTCAAAATATGCGTTACTATTCGACCGGCAAAATATCGCGGCATAATTTGTTCCTCAGATGCAGACAGCAAAATTAACAGTTGGGGTTAGTGACTGAAAGTACAATCCAGCGCAATTCTGCCGAGAAAATGCTCCTCCAGCATCCGGTGTGCTTCAGCGGCTTCCGAGAGTGGGAACGTGTGGGATATATGAACGGTAAAGGGGCCTGCATTAATTAAATGATTGAGCTTTTCAAATATTTCGGCGGAAGCTTCTCCGTTGTAGGCCTGTATAGTAATTTCCGGAGGGCCTTTGGGCTCTGGTGTAACGCCATGGGGGTAGGCCGCGCGGCCGCCCTCGCGGACGAGCGCCAGCGCCCGGTCGGCTGTTTCTCCACCGGCGCACAGGAGAGCTGCGTCAAAGCCGTCAGGGGCAGCCGCCTGGGCCACAGTAATCATTTCATCTTTGTGCCCATCTACGGCAGCATCTGCTCCCAGCTTCTGAGCAAGGGCTACCCCATCTTCGCCAGAGGCGATGGCAGAAACCTGTACGCCCATCCGTTTAGCGAGCTGAACGGCCAGGTGTCCCAATCCGCCGCTTGCTCCAAAGACGAGGAGGGTTTCACCGGCTTGTAAGTTTAACGCCCGCTCTAATCCGCAAAGGGCCGTCACTCCATCCGTAGGCAGTACGCCGGCTTCCCTAAAACCAAGGCTTTCAGGTACAGGGGCCACATTTTTAATATTGGCCGTAGCATACTGGGCATACAGATTAGCCTGGGGATCAGATGGTCCGTAGGCATACACTCGGTCCCCCTCCTGCAATTGGGTCACCCGCTCACCAACGCTGGCAATAGTGCCGGCGCCGTCGCGCCCGAGGATATAGGGGAAGCTTGGCTTAGTATCACGCATTTTCGCTAAAGCCCCTTCCCGGTCGGGTGGGTCCCAGACCCCGACGCCGGCGGTATGCACCTTAATGAGCACTTCATCAGGGCCCGGCTTAGGGACCGGCAGGGTTTGGACTTTTAGTTCATCGGCGCCGCCAAAACGGTCGATGGCGATTGCAGCCATCGTGTCCGGAACCGCTCGGTGATTCGAATTGTCAGTCATAATAGAGGGTATTTTTGCAGGTAGTATGCCGAATGCTCGCTGATTTGGTAAGATAAGAATGCTTTAAGTAAGGATTTGTATCACTGCGTTCGATTTTTGTGTGGTTATTTCTGGGACATTACGTAGATCTTTTCACCAAGTGTTGAGGTTATGCCTCCGATACCAAGACAGGATAGTTGAACCTCTCACTTGAAGAGTTCCGGCCCGAGCTGTTGAACACTTACTTCTGATTGCTCCCCAGAGCCCTGATACTATGGTTGAGTTACAGCGCCCTGGTATAGCCGCAACAGGGGTGTTCCATCAGTCGACCAGCCCGTTATTGATGGCATAACGGGTCATTTCCACATTAGAGGCCAGGTGCATCTTTTCTTTGATCCGTGCCCGATAGGTGTGGATCGTATGGGAACTTAGGTTAAGCTCGGTTGCGATTTTACTGATCGTCAGGCCCTGGGCTATCATGAGCAACACTTCAAATTCACGGTCCGATAAGGTCTCATGCCGGGAGGCCTCTTCATCAAACTGTCCGGCCAGCAGCTGGGCCACCTCGGGCGTAATATATTTGCGCTTCTGCTGCACAATTTGGCGGATGGCGCTGACCAGCTCCACCGATATGCTGGATTTACACAGGTATCCGCGGGCACCCGCCTGTAAGGCCCGGAGGGCGAAGCGCCTGGCCGGATGAATACTGAGAATGAGGACCGGAAGCTCTAAGAATTCATGTTGGATATTTTTTAGCAAGTCAAGTCCACTCTTGCCGGGCATCGTGATATCCAGGATGAGCAGGTCCGGCAGCTTATCTCGCAGTAATGAGAGCGCTTTTCCCCCATTTTGGGCTTCTCCGATCACTTCTATATCTATTTCACCGTTGATGACTTTCTTTATCCCTTCCCGCATCAGCGGGTGGTCATCAGTAATTAGTACCTCAATCATGGCAGGATAATTAAAACAGTTAATAATTGTGTATTGTTTATTATTAAAGGCATTCCCTCTCTGCCTTTAATAAGAAGTAAAATAATAAACCCAGAGAAAGTTGTTGTAAAAAAGTATTCCCTCCTTTTTTAATTTTGTCCGACAACTGAGTTAACTGATAATATAGGGCCTAACTTAATGCGGCCTCCAAACACCCATAAAATGGTCACCCAGGAATCGTTTAACATAGAAAAGGGGAGTAAGTTCCGTGATGTGTGGTATGAGATGCAGCCCAAATGATGCTGGCCATAGCAATTTTCACTACAGACTAATAGCAATCTGTTCTATAGCAAAGATAGCCGTTCTTTGGTATCTATCGGTAAGATAAAATAAAATCCGTGCTTAGCTAAATTGAGCAAAAAGATATAAACATGAAACAATTAAAGTTACGTGAGAACTGGACCGAGAAGAAAGTACTATTAAAAAACAAATACCCCGACCTTACGGAGGAGGATCTCTCATATACCCCGGGTGAAGAAGACCAACTGATCGAAGCCATTGCCCGGCGGTTGGATATCTCCCCCGAAGAAACGCGCCATATCGTGCGGCAGATTTAAAAGACCGGGTAAAAACTATTTACGACAGCCTCTGCCTATGGCCTTATCAAAAGAAATATTATCTAATAAAGTGGGGACCTGGATCTTCAGTCACCGTGGGGAGCTGCTGGGCACCATGGAAAGGCTGCTGACGGGCCGGGACTCCGATAGCCCCGGCTACGTTATTTTAAAACGCACCCCACCAGGCGGCAGCGGCCGCAACCGTTATTACGCCATTTCCGCCCATCCCTCACAGATGGGTTTTAACCACCGCGGCTCGCTAATACTGAACATTGATAAAGACGTCCTCCCCAAGGTATTGGGCGTGATGGCCCCGGCCGTGCCGGCATTTGTTCCGGACTACCCTACGGTATTTGAGCTTTATCTATATGAAGAACTGGCTGCTCCGGCAACGCAGGACCCGGAAAACAATCCGTGACGCTGTGCCCGTTATTCGTAACAATTAAACATATTTACAGGAGAATTATCATGGCATCTGGCCAACATCGGCAAGTAAGTAAAATAAGAGGCACAAAAGTACTTACAGCTAAAGGAGTCCCCATTGGGGTTATCGAGTATACCCTAATTCATCCCGAAAGCGGGATAACGCTTTTTATTATTTCCTGCTATTCCACCTTTACCGGCCAGAAGCACTGGCATTTGGCCGTTCCCGGCTCTTCTGTAACCTTTGATGATGCCCGCCTCGCATTGTGCTATTTAGATATTGATGCCCGGCAGCTCCTTCAGGCACCCGCCGTCAGCGTGGCCCGGCTGTCCGGGGGGGACCTTACCCTGATGAAACGGGTCCACGCCCAAAATGGCATTGAGCCAGTTTGTAAGCTATTGAGCTAAATAGCAGAATATACCGCCGGATAGTATGAACCCGCCGATGGATATCGCGCGTTGAAAATTATATGACTGCCGGAAGGAAGCCGGTTGTTGAAGAATCTTATTCTAAATTCAAAAAAAATAACAGAATGAAGAACATAGCCCCTACCGATAAAACGGATGATCTTGAGCTAAGCAGCGCCAAAGTTGAATATCTTGATGAGCTGGACCTGCTGGTTTTTCAACTACAGGTCCGCGGGGAGGCTGGCGGGACGATCCCGCAGGCCCACGGGGAATTAGATGGAGCGCCCGTGCTGGGATATGTTTTCCCGACAACGTTAGATCCCGGGGATGTGTGGTTTACTAATGCTGACGCAAATTCCATTATTGCCCTGGCAGTGGTTAGTCATCCTGATTTTGATGACACGCCGCTTTGGGATGAAAATAATGACGGTGATTTTGACAACGACGGGGCAGTCTATCATACACATTGGGTAGCTCTTGCCCCGGACGATCGTGTAGAAGGAGGATTCTCGGTCGAGGAAATAGCGGAACACGAAATGAGCCGCTGCCTGCCTCCAACCAATCCCCAAATGCCCATGTATATGGATTCGCCGGGCTTTTCGGTTGTGCTCCAAGAAGATATCCTTAGGGTACTGGTTCCGGCGCAGCGCGTTAACTATAATACCGGCTTTAAATTTGACGCTCTCAGCGGGTATATGCAGGTCAATCAGTCTATTGAGGACCGGCCGCTCCTGGGGGTGTATGAGATTTATAATATCCTTTCCGGGGACCTAAATATGACTTATACCATTAAACATCGTTCTGCCTGACTACCGGCCGGGGGGCTTTTAATAAATGTAACTATTACCGAAACTCAGCAGGCTGTTGCTGATGTCCGGTGCTATCACAACGGCCTATTCATGTAGTTAGCGGACGGAGGAAAAGCGAAAAGTACAGAAATAACGGTTGCTAACAGTCAAGCCAACAAGCAACAGCGTGAGAAAAATAGGTAGGCCAAAACAAGAACCAAATCAAATAAAGGGGGGAATGAGGAAACGCCCAAACCATGGTTACCGAATCATTTAAACAACGAATACAATCATCACTGGCAAAGGCGGATATCCGGATCGGGGGCGCCCGCCCCTGGGACCTGCGGGTACACAATGAGCAGTTATATCCGCGGGTGTTCACCCAGGGGGCCCTGGGCCTTGGGGAAGCCTATATGGATGGCTGGTGGGAGTGTGAGCGGTTGGATGCCTTTTTTTACCGCATCCTCGATGCCGAAGTCGATCGTGGTTTTCGGATAAATCTGCGCTCCGTTTGGGC
This sequence comes from Fodinibius sp., assembly GCA_035300985.1. Taxonomy (GTDB): domain Bacteria; phylum Bacteroidota; class Rhodothermia; order Balneolales; family Balneolaceae; genus Fodinibius. Next base: position 30,982 of record DATGUX010000414.1, on the reverse strand, counting down.
CTATCTTCGCGCGTATATAACGAATATGCAAAACAGCAGCCGCGCCTATGACGTTGGCCGGGAGCATTATGATCGCGGCAATGATCTTTACGGGGCCATGCTTGACGACCGGCTGGTATATACCGGCGGTGACTGGCACAAGGCCAACACCCTAAGCGAGGCCCAGGAGGCCAAATTAGACCGCGTGTGCCGCAAGCTGAACCTCCGGGCCGGGCAATCGGTGTTGGATATCGGCTGCGGATGGGCCAGTTTTGCCCGCTACGCCGCCGAAAATTATGGGGCGAACGTAACTGGCGTTACGATATCGGAGGAACAGGCCAAGCTGGGAAGAAAACGGTGCGAGGGGCTTCCGGTCGAAATTCGGCTGCAGGACTATCGTAGGGTGGAGGGCCGGTTTGATCATATCGTATCACTGGGCATGTTTGAGCATGTGGGATACAAAAACTATAACTCCTTTATGCAAACGGCTTATAACCACCTAAAGCGGGACGGGCTATTTCTGCTGTATTGCATTGGCGGAAACCGTTCGGTGCGAACGTCCAATCCCTGGACCACAAAGTATATTTTTCCAAACTCCATGATCCCCTCGATCCGCCAAATTGGCGATGCTATTGAAAAATTATTTGTGATGGAGCAGTGGGATAATGTAGGCTGTGATTATGATCGCACGCTGATGGCGTGGCATAAAAACTTCGAAGAAGCCTGGCCGAAGCTCAAAAACAACTATTCTGAGCGCTTTTACCGCATGTGGAAATACTACCTGCTCTCTTCCGCCGGTGGATTTCGGTCGCGTCGGCTGCAGCTATGGCAAATTGTGCTCTCTCCCCATGGGGTTTCCGGCGGCTACATCCCAATCCCACCGCATGACCGGGGCGGCGGGGCCGGGAAAGAACCTCAACGGTCAAAAGCAACCCCATAGCGCGGGGGGCTTCCTCCCAAACCTCCCGGATTATTCCCTTATCCCCCAAGAAATGGTTGTCTCAACACGGCGAAAATACCGCGGCTGCCATTACTCCCATAAGAATAGAGGCCGGCGGGGGAAGCGGTATTCATTATATTTTTTATCATAATGATTATTGCCAAGCTTCTTCTTCTCCTTTTCCGTAGTCACTGAAAGCTGTTTTTAACCCTAGCAAAACTTCAGCTCCGGTTTCGAACAGAGCTTTGGCTCGCGGGTCGTCCACCCGGGTTATATCTTTTCGCATGTGATCGGCTAATGCTTGCAGTTCTTTTTTTATATTTTGGGAATGTGCTTTCGGGTCGGACGTGTCTAAGTCTTTCATCATCGGTTTATTTTGTTTTCTGTTTTCTAAGCAGCCTTGTACCAGCCAGCTGCGGCCCTGCCTGAGAAGATTCCGGAAGCTATCACACATAACCGGAAACAAGTATAGATACTCGCTGCATATAATAACTATATGACAGAAAGCTTTCGCTCGTAGCTTATATCTTGCATATCAAAGGATTCACGCATTAAATTTTACGGAGCATATCCCGGGTTTCGTTCTTGGATGTACCCAATCGCCGGCCAATGCGCCGATATAGTTTATGTTCTTTGCCGGCTATATAGCCCAGATCATCCTCGGTAAGTTGGGGATACTTATCCTTTAATCGTTGTCGTTTGGCCGGCCAGTTTGTTATGTACTCATTATTTAACATCAGTTTGTTTCCTTCTATATTCAAAGGTTAGTATTAAGGGACATAACACAATAAGCGGGCGGTAACAGCGGCTGTGCTTATTGGGGCCGCATCTACATAATTTGCTTGTAGAGTTTAGAAGAAAGAACCTTTAAGGATCAGGAGTATCGGATGATTTTCTCTGCAATTACTTTAGGCACTTCCAGGCGTTGTTGAATGCGCCCTACAAGTGCTTCTTCCTGGCCCTTGCTATATTGCAGATCCTGATCAGTTAGCTGAGCAAAATTCTGTTGAAGCTTCGCTTTCTTCGAGGGCCAGGTACCGTCAATATCTAATTTATCCATATGTATCGTATAGTTTGTTTTAAGTGATTAGTTGGCTTTGGGCGACCGGAAGCGGCTGTTTCGAGCTTTCTTTGTACGGATGAGCTGAATCTTTTCACGGATACTTTCCACTAATTCCTCGATACTCATCTCTTCGGCCCCATTTATAGTATAGGCAGAGGGGGCGTTTTCACGACCGGGTATTTGACCTTCTAAATTGATTTTGGCCATAAATTTAATCGGTGATGGTTTTATATAATATCGGTTAGCTTTTGGTTGCCCTGTCATCATATTGATAAATTTCATGAATGGAAGGGTCAAACGCTTTGTTAGCACGCGGGCACCGGTTGGCCCGTACAAGTCTGGCTAAACTTAGATCCCGCTTTTCAGCTTTTAACACAACGGCTCCTTTTTCAGTGATTCTCACCAGGGTAGAGAAAGCGGGAATCGCGAAATAACGGTCGGCGGCGCCTTCCAACAAGCTGCTTTTAAGAATAATATATTCCGGTTGTTCCTTCGCATTGTTATAGAATATATCGACGATATCACCCAGAATTCCCCCACGGAAACTGAGAGCAGAAGTGCCCACTGATTGCCGTAGTATGTTAGCCGGTAGTGCCTTATCCATTGGTTAATGCTTTGAATTTCAGGAGTTATTATTTTTGCTATCCATAACTAAACCCTCGGCGGCCATTTTTTTCATCCCTCTGCTGCCTCTTCGACAGTGCTCGACCGCATGTTATTATAGTACAGTTATGATGAGACCTTTACTATAGAAGGGACTATGATATCTCTGTAGTTAAACTTGCTATAGCTGTTGTTTGCAAAGCAATTTTCAGCCGGTATTACTCTTTGCCTGAATTCCAATTTTCTCGGGTGACTTTTAGGGATGCCTCTAATGGAGATAGCTTTGAGGTTAAACAATCGCTCAGAAAATTAAGACTATTTGAGTGCTATAGTATTGCCGAATACTGGATCGTAGACCCGATGGTCAACATTATCAAGTAAGTATAATCCTGCAGGAAGAAACGATTATGACCTAAACGGTATACTCAACGGCTATGAGAGGCTCCCTTGTAAGTCATGTGCACCATAAGAACTTTCTTAAATCTGCAACACTAACCCGGACCGGGAATATTTAATTTCATACCTCCTTCATAATAACTTGATTGATTAGTATACTGTTGATTAATCTATATACCACTACTATGGAGGATCTGCTTGCTGCTCGACTGCAAATGGCCGTATCTCTCGGCTTCCACATTATTTTTGCTTGCATCGGCATTGCTATGCCGTTCTTGATGGCTATCGCGGAGTACCGATGGATTAAAACCGGCCAACAAGTGTACCAGGACCTGGCGAAAGCATGGTCGAAAGGAGTGGCCATTTTTTTTGCCACTGGGGCGGTATCGGGAACGGTACTTTCCTTTGAGTTGGGCATGCTCTGGCCTACCTTTATGGAACATGCGGGACCTATTTTTGGAATGCCCTTCTCGTGGGAGGGCACCGCCTTCTTTGTGGAAGCCATTGCGTTAGGGCTTTTTCTCTATGGATGGGACAAGCTTCGCCCGTGGGTGCACTGGTGGACCGGCATAGTGGTAGGGGTTTCAGGCGTAGCCTCGGGTATTTTTGTAGTGGCGGCCAACGCCTGGATGAACAGCCCCGCGGGCTTCGACTGGGTGAACGGCCAAGCGATTAACATCGATCCGGTGGCGGCCATGTTTAACGACGCCTGGTTTTCGCAGGCGCTGCATATGACACTGGCCGCATTTGTAGCCACCGGTTTTGCCGTAGCCGGCCTGCATGCACTGTTGCTCTTAAAAAATCGCAAGAATTTGTTTCACCGGAAAGCACTGAAAATCGCGCTGGTTGTGGGTGGTTTGGCTGCCATCTTGCAACCGATCAGCGGTGACTACGCTGCTAAAGGTGTCGCTGAACGTCAACCGGCCAAGCTGGCGGCAATGGAGGCCCTTTTTGAAACCTCCCAACCGGCATCGCTCACTATCGGCGGTATTCCGGATGTAGAAAACCGAGAAGTGGATTATGACATTGAAATTCCATACCTGCTCAGCTTCCTGGCGCATGGCGACTTCAATGCTAAAGTAACCGGGCTAGATCAAATCCCCCGCAAAGACTGGCCGCCGGTGCTGATTACGCACATTGCCTTTCAAATTATGGTGGGGGCAGGCCTGCTGATGATGGGCGTCGGGGGGCTCTATTTTTATTTTCTCTGGAGAAAAAAGGAAACTATCCGAAAAAGGTGGTTTCTCTGGCTGGTTGGGGCCTGCATGCCGCTCGGTTTTATCGCCGTCGAGGCAGGATGGACCGTCACCGAGGTGGGACGGCAGCCGTGGATCATTTACGGCATCATGAAAACCAAAGATGCCCTGTCACCGATGCCGGGCCTGCAGTATTCGTTTTATATGATTACCGGGCTGTACCTGTTGCTCTCTGCTATCGTTGTTTGGCTGATGTACCGGCAAATTATTACGCTGAGCGGGCGCTATGCTTCGGCCAATACTACCGAAGATTAGATAAAATTAAGAACCCTTGGAATTAAGATAATCCTTCACTGATGTAGAGTATATTGACATATGCTGACAAATATCGTCATATTTTTCCTGGCTTTATCCATCGTTTTCTACGTGCTTTTTGCCGGGGCTGACTTTGGCGCCGGCGTGCTTGAATATATTACCGGTCGGCGGCATCGCCAGGTAGTTGCCGATGCTATCGGACCGGTATGGGAGGCCAATCATGTGTGGCTGGTGCTGGTTGTGGTGATCCTTTTTATGGGTTTCCCTTCTATTTATTCAGCCATGTCGCTTTATTTGCACATTCCGCTCCTACTGATGTTGGTGGGTATTATTTTTAGAGGCACCGCTTTTACCTTTATGCATTATGATGCCATTAAGGACCAAAGCAGCCGCGTCTATGACGCCGTATTCAAAATATCGAGCATCATCACGCCTTTGTTTTTGGGTATGATTGTAGGTGCAGCCATGCTTGGCCGTATTAATCCCGAGGCGGAAAGTTTCTCCGAAGCCTTCATTAGCCCATGGCTCAACCTTTTTTCCTTGTCAGTGGGCCTGTTCTGTCTGGTGCTCTTTACCTTTTTGGCCGCGGTGTATATGATTGGTGAAACCGATGAGGAACCCGAGCGCAAAGCTTTTATCCGTGCGGGCAAGCAGCTTAATATGGCCGCGGTGGTGGTAGGGGGTGGAGTGTTTATAGCAGCAGAGTGGAACGGACTGCCGCTCTTAGCTCTTTTTGGGGAATCTCCCGTTTCGCTTGGCAGTCTTGTAGTAACAACGCTTCTGTTACCTGTACTGTGGATAAGCCTGCAACACTCCTGGGTGCTTTGGTCGCGCTTGCTTGCCGGAGCTCAGGTCGTACTGATTTTGTTCGCGTGGTTTTGGGTGCAGCATCCCGTTGTTATTAATATGGGAGCCTCCGATCCGCCGCTTACGGTCTACAGCGCAGCGGCCCCGCCGGCTACCATGCTGCAGCTTGTTATTGCCCTTATAGTTGGCGCCGCTATTATTTTACCTTTTTTGTACTACCTTATGAAGACCTTCAAGGCCGGCCAATTCAAGCAGGGTTAATAATAGCAGCCATTCTCTGATAATTACAAGTTATACCGGAGGGATGGAGGGGAAGGCTATTGTCATAATAAGGCGGCCTAAAAGCCCGTTAGTGGAAGCTGGTCCATTTTGCGACCCTTTGGCCAGCATTTAGCCTGCCGACTTGCCAGCCAAACTTGGTACCACTAAACCGGCCGGGATATGCTTACTATATCTATAGGTTAAAAGATCCTGGTAATTAGATCGAGTACACATCCAATTTCTTATGTTGGAATGAATCACGCCAAACCTTGTTGTAGTACAGCACAGCTTCCAAAGGTTTATTGCATCGTTGTTAATAATCCCGAGGAGCTGCTCGCTGGAGAAAGATCAGTCTGGGCAGTATGAATATAAAGTCAGGAATAAAGTGAAGAAGATCGTTATCATAGGCGGCGGTTTTGCCGGCATGAGTATGGCACAAAAGCTTGCAAACAAAGAGGGCATCCAGATAACGCTGGTTGATCGGAATAACTATAATTATTTTACGCCCTTGCTGTACCAGCTGGCCACGGGATTTTTGGAAGTATCGAACATTTCCTCTCCTTACCGGTCCCTTTTTATGGATAAAAAAAATATTCAATTTCGATTAGGGGAGCTCCGGGAAGTTATGCCCGGGGCCCAAAAAATACTGCTTTCTACCGGTGAGCTGGCCTATGACATGCTCGTCATTGCCACGGGTACCAAAAGTAACTTTTTTGGCATGGAGAACATCGAGAAGAATGCCCTCCCGATGAAAATGATAGATGATGCTATTAATATACGCAACTATTTGTTGCAAAAGGCCGAAGAAGCAACCTTCACGGATGACCCTCGGAAAAAGGCCAAGCTGCGCAATCTGGTTATATCGGGAGCCGGGCCTACCGGGGTGGAAGTGGCCGGCATGCTGGCGGAAATGAGGAATACCATTATGGAAAAAATATATCCGGAGCTTCAGGAACACAAGCTGGATATCTTCCTTGTTGATGCGGCCCCCGCCGTATTGCCGCCGATGCGCGAGAAGTCACAGGATTACGCCTATAAAACGCTGAAAGAAATGGGCGTTCGCATTGGCCTTGAAAAGATGGTACAGGATTATAAAAACGATACCGTGTATTTCAAAGGCGGTGATACCATCCAAACTGAAACACTGATTTGGGCTGCCGGCGTAACCGCATTACGGTTTGAGGGCATTCCCAGCGATTGCTACGGCCCCGGCAATCGGTTACTGGTAGATAAATATAATAAGGTACAGGGGCTGGACAGCGTTTATGCCATTGGCGATACCTGTATTCAGAAAAGCGATGAAGACTTCCCGGAAGGCCATCCACAGCTGGCGAATGTAGCGATGCAGCAGGGAAAGACGCTGGCGGGCAACGTCCTTGCTATGAGGAATGATAAAGAGTTGTCCGCTTTCCACTACTTTAATAAAGGGGCGATGGCTATAATTGGCAGCCGCACGGCAACGGCAGATCTAACGATCCCCAACAAAACCATTACCGGCTGGTTTGCTTCGATGATGTGGCTGTTTGTACACCTCTTTGAATTGATTAGTTACCGGAACCGGATTAAAACGATATGGAACTGGACCACCGCTTACTTTATGCGCGATCAGTCGCTGGGTATGATCATACGCCCGTCAGAAGAGTTGGCCGCCGGCGAAGAGCCGGAGGGACAAGATTGAAAGCAAAGTCAAACCACTCCCTTTAATTGAGCCCCTTGGAACGCCGTCTGTAGCGCTCATGTTATCGGTTCAAAGGACCTTATCTGCATCACTCATCAGAGCACTGGATTTGCCCTCTGCAGGCTGGTCCAGCCGCCGCGATGGGCAAGCATTTAAAGCACATTATTTGTAAATAAAATAAGAGAGGTTGTATTATGATAACAACGAATGAAAAAGAAATTATGACCATTAATCCCGCAACGGGAGAAGAGATTAAACGCTACCCATTGATGAGCGATGGAGAGGTGAACCGAGCAGTCGAAGATTGCCACAGTGCCTTTTTAGAGTGGAAGCACCAGCCAGTTGAGCATCGCGCAGCCATTATAGCCGATGTGGCCGATAACCTGCAGCAGCATAAGGAAGAGCTGGCGAAACTTATGACCCGGGAGATGGGGAAGCTACTGACCCATAGCAGGGAGGAAGTGGATTTAGTATCAGCTATTTGCAACTGGACGGCTGAAAACGGGCCGGACGCCCTGAAGGACGAGCAGCGCGAGCTGATGAACGGCGGCCGCGGTACCATTACCTATTCGCCTATTGGAGTCATCTATAGCATTCAGCCCTGGAACTGGCCGGCCTATCAGGCCATTCGTTTTGGAGTAGCTAACCTTATGACGGGCAATGGGGTACTGCTCAAGCACGCTGAATCGGTGACCGGATCGGCGCTATTGATCAAAGATATATTGGAAGAGGCCGGCGTACCTGAAGACCTGTTTACGGTACTGCGCATTAGCCACGATCAATCCGATGATATTATTGCCCACGATAAAGTCCGTGGGGTTACTTTTACCGGGAGCACCCAATCAGGCAGCACGGTTGCCGGAAAAGCAGCTTCGAACATCAAAAAAACGGTACTTGAACTTGGCTCAAATGATGCACACCTGATCCTCTCGGATGCAGATGTAGCCCATGCGGCCCGGGCCTGCGTGACGGGGCGCATCTATAATAATGGTGAATCGTGTATTGCCGCCAAACGTTTTATTGTCGTCGACGAGGTGTATGAGGAATTTCGGGATAAGTATGTCGAGGAGATGGAAGGACTGAGGACCGGTGATCCAACCAGCGACGAGGTGGATATTGGGCCGATCTCGCGGGAGGATTTATGGGAGAAATTGATTGACCAGGTACAAGAAAGCGTAGAAAAAGGCGCCACGGTGCTCTGCGGAGGCCAGAAGCTGGGCCAACCCGGCTTTTACTACCCCGCTACCGTATTAGATAACGTCCAACCCGGCCAGCCCGCCTATGAGGAGGAGCTATTTGGGCCTGTCTCCGCCCTTATCCGGGCCGAAGACGATGAAGACGCCATGCGAATAGCTAATGACAGTCGATTTGGACTCGGCGGGGGCATTTTCTCCGAAGACGAGGACAAAGCCTTCGATTTGGCGCGGAACCACTTTGATACGGGTATGGTCTTTATTAACAACTATAATGTACCCCAGCCCGATATGCCCTTTGGCGGGGTCAAAGATTCCGGCTATGGCCGCGAGCATGGGGGTTTTGGCGTCAAAGAGTTTGCGAACGCTAAGGCCATCATGAAGTTTGATGAAAGTATAGGCCACTAATTGGATGCGGCGCTGTCTCTCCGGCATTCGATGGGGAGACAGCTTTTTTTAGGTCGCCTATCGCAAATAATCTCCACATCCAATAATTGGCGCATGTGCTCTGTTACCTTTAGAACTATAAAGCTCGTATTCGGATTATAGGCCATCCTAAAGTGAACACAAAGTTACAAATACCATTCATATCCTTATAGGGTAGGGATCTCTGATTATGTCGATAATCTTTCTTAAGTATTCCAGTTTGATCCAGTCCAACCTTCCAGTGTAGTAATATTAGCTACAGAAAATAACTGTAATATACTACCTTGATATTCCCGTATATTATTATACTCTTACTATCAAGGTAACAACAACGAAATTCGAGGATGGCCTACCCGCCGGTTATAAATTTTTCCGAGCAACAAACCTATAATCCCACCTGAGGTCGTAATATACTGGCGGTTAGCCCTGAAATCTCTTTAGGCAACTATCAACAACAAGTTTTATGAAGCCAAAAGAGACAAGCGATTTAATAAGGCAGGGAAATCGCTTATCTGTATTAGAGGGTAGGATAATGGAATATTCCCGAAAATCGCTGTTTTAACCAACATTTGCTATGATTGAAAAGTTGCATCCGCTCCTAAAGTTTAATCTGGTTCTGGTTCTACTCTTTTTGGTATTTGGCGGGCTGTACCTGGCAGCTACTTTTTTGATACCGTTGGCATTTGCGGGCATCCTTGCGATGCTTATGGCGCCCTTTTGTGTCAAACTGGAATCCTGGGGAGTCCATAACGGTATTGCTTCCTTTTTATGTATTCTACTGCTGCTCCTGTTTTTTGCCGGAATCGCGGGACTGCTGTCCACACAGATAGCTAATTTCAGAGACGATCTTCCTAAAATTGAACAACACCTTAATAAACAACTGCAATCAATTCAAGAATTGATGCATGAGCGTTTTGGTATCTCTCCCGAACAACAAAAACAAGCCGTTAAAGATGGCTCCCCCGAGGATGGAAAAGTCGGATCAATGATTGTTAGTTTTCTTAATTCTCTTACTGGAATATTGGCCAATGTGGTGCTCGTCTTGGTTTATATGTTTCTGCTTCTGTACTACCGGTCGAGATTTCCCACCTTTATTACGAAAGTAGTTTCGGAGCATCAAAAAGAACGAGCACGCCATATTATCGCAGAATCGAGCCGGGTGGCCCAACAGTATATGATTGGGCGGGGGATTCTCATACTTATACTGACTGTATGTTACTCCATAGGCTTGGCCCTGGCGGGGCTGTATAACGCTATTTTTCTCTCGCTGATCGCCGCTTTGTTAAGTATCATCCCCTACATTGGCAACATGATAAGCCTAGCTCTTTTTTTGTTGATGGCTATGGCTCAGGGCGGCGGAGTTTCGCTGTATATAACCATATTTATCGTGGTTATCTTAACGCAATTTATTGAAAGTTACCTGTTACAACCACTCATTGTAGGGCATAGAGTAGATATTCATCCCTTCTTTACCGTCGTTATCATTATAATTGGCTGGCTTCTTTGGGGCATTCCAGGGATGATTTTAGCTATTCCCCTGCTGGGCATGGTGAAAATAGTTTTCAGCCATATAAAGGTCTTGGAGCCTTACGCCTATCTTATTGGCGATACCCGAGACACGAATGATGCTAAACCATCAGAACGAATAAAACACTGGTTTGGAATCTCCTCATAAATACAGATATAAAGGAAAAATAATCCCGTTATGAAAAACATTATACTGGCTTTACATGAAATAAGTAACGACGATACAGCAACAGTAGGCGGAAAAAATGCCTCCCTTGGTGAAATGGTTTCAGAGCTGGAATCGGAAGAAATAAATATCCCTGACGGTTTTGCCACGACGGCAGATGCATACTGGATGTTTATAGATCATAATAATCTACACCAAGAGCTCGCTGATCTTCTGGATAAGCTCGACAAAAAAGAATATTCCAACCTTGAGAAAACCGGAAAGAAATTAAGAAATAAGATTATACAGGCGGAAATGCCAGAAGAGCTGGTTCATGCTATTAAGCAAGCTTATAAAGAACTAAAAAAAAGAACGAAAGAATTATCGGGGGTTGCTGTCCGAAGCAGTGCTACCGCCGAAGACCTGCCCGAAGCCAGTTTTGCCGGCCAGCATGATTCATTTATGAACATAAAAGACGAAGATAAACTAGTGGAAACAGTGAAAAAATGTTATGCCTCACTATTTACCGACCGGGCTATCAAATATCGCGAAGATAATGGCTTCGATCACATGGATATTGGGCTTTCTGCAGGTATACAGAAGATGGTGCGATCGGATCTGGCTTCAGCTGGGGTAGCCTTTACCATTGAACCAGATACCGGCTTTGATGACGTGGTGTTTATCAATTCGAGCTGGGGGCTTGGGGACAACGTTGTTGGTGGAGTTGTGCAGGGAGACCAGTTTTATATCTATAAAAGGAATCTGAAAGAGAACAAAAAAGCAATTCTTTCCAAAGAGCTTGGAACTAAGGAAAAAACCATGGTCTATGCCGAAGAAGGTACCAAAAATGAAGACACCCCAGAGGAGAAGCGACATACCTTTTCTCTCTCTGATGAAGAAGTCACCACCCTTGCCCGCTGGTGTGCGAAAATTGAGGATCATTACGGAAAACCCCAAGATATTGAATGGGCAAAGGACGGGAAACTGGATAAACTTTTTGTTGTACAGGCAAGGCCGGAGACGGTCCATTCCGCTCAGGATAAACAGGGATTAAAACAATACTCGTTGGAAACAGAAGGTGAGGTGATTACAGCCGGCCATGCTATCGGAGACAAAATAGCAGCTGGCAAAGCCAGAATACTTCATTCTCCCGAGGAGGCGGACCAATTACAAGAGGGGGAGGTGCTGGTGGCAAAAATCACTAATCCCGATTGGGATCCAATTATCAAAAAGGCATCTGCCATTATCACTGACAGCGGTGGAAGGACCAGCCACGCTGCCATTGTTGCCAGAGAGCTGGAAACAGTCGCTGTAGTAGGAACAAAAAACGCTACAGAAACGATAGAGGACGGCCAGGAGGTAACCGTATCCGCTGCGGAAGGACAACAAGGTAAAATATATGAAGGGATCCTTGAATGGGATGAGAAAGAGATAAGCCCAGATAAACTGGGCGACCCGGAGACCGAAATCATGCTTATTCTGGCTGATCCCCACTCCGGCTACCAATATGCCGACTATCCGGTGGACGGGGTAGGACTTCTGCGTTTGGAGTTTGCTATTAATAATACCATTAAGATCCATCCTATGGCACTGGCAAAGTATGATGAGCTGAAAAATGAAGAAGTACAAGACCAGATCAGCAAGTTAACTGCGGCATGGAAGGATAAGAAAAACTATTTTATTGAAAAACTTTCGATGGCTGTTGGTACCATTGCAGCATGTTTCTATCCGCGGCCGGTTATTGTAAGGATGAGTGATTTCAAATCCAATGAATACGCCGGCTTAGTGGGAGGGGAACAGTTTGAAACGAAAGAGGCAAACCCCATGCTGGGGTTTCGGGGAGCAGCCCGCTATCATCATGAAAATTATCGGGAGGCTTTTCGACTGGAATGTCAAGCAATGCGAGTGGTCCGCGAAGACATGGGGCTGGAAAACGTGAAGCTTATGATCCCTTTCTGCCGAACCGTAGAAGAGGGGGAAAAGGTGTTGGATGTTATGAGCGAATACCATTTAAAACAGGGAGAAAACGGGCTGGAGATTTATGTGATGTCCGAGCTCCCATCCAATGTCATCGGAGCAGAACGGTTCGCTGAAGTTTTTGATGGGTTTTCCATCGGCTCCAATGACCTAACGCAGCTTGTGTTGGGAGTAGATCGTGATTCTGATTTGGTCAGCAGTATCTTCGATGAACATAATGCCCAAGTAAAAGAAACCATAGCTATGGCGATTCAAAAAGCCCAAAAAGCGGGAAAGAAAATAGGTCTCTGCGGTCAGGCTCCAAGCGATTTCCCCGATATCGCAACGTTCTTGGTTCAGCAGAATATTGATAGCATCTCTTTTAATCCAGATGCGCTTATAAAAGGCATCAAAAATGTTATAGCGGCCGAAAAAGGAGGGTCATAAGAAAGAAATCCAATTACTACTCTTAGGTCAGTTTAAATAAATCGATTAGCGTCATTATTATACAGACAGGTTATGGTTTTAATCAAAGGAGGAACCCAATATGCCGGGATGTATTCATGTAATAATTTCAACTATTTTCCTTTCTTTATTAGCTGAGGGGAATGCCGTGCCTGTCTGCTTTGTTTAAAGTAGATAACTAACCAGATTGAAATATAAAAAGTGAGGTAATGTATTATGGCTAAGCCGTCAACTTTTAACCGCACAACAGCGGAACTATTACACGATAAGCTCAACAGCGACGAACGGCCGGTGCTCATTAATGCACTTGCTAAGGAGGCTTATATGGCCAAACGTATTCCAGGTTCGATCAATGTTCCTGCGGAGCACCCAGAATGGATTGATGATATTGTCCCCGACAAGGATGAGGATATTGTTGTTTATTGTGCCAATACCGATTGTCCGGCTTCACCCAACCTGGCTGAATCCCTGATTGACAGGGGCTATACGCGCGTCTGGGACTATGAAGAAGGACTTGCCGGCTGGGAAAATACGGGCCATAAGCTGGTGGGCAATGATGTCAACTCATAAGCAGGGCCTAACTTATCCGTGGTTAAAAAGGGGCACAGGGTTTTAATTTAATGCGCTCGTGCAGGGTAGCTTGCCACAGGGAATTTTTTTCATCGATATGAACGTGACTTGCAGGCAAAACCAGCTGGAGATTGGCGGTAAATTAAGGTCATGAAGCATTCCGAAAAGCCCGACACTTAAAGCGGGGAGAGCTTACCGTACAGCTAAAGGCCTTAGGATACGAGGACTGGTATCAAACGGTAGAATTGATGCCTGAAACGCAGCCTCCGGAAATGCTGACCGTTGAACTAAGTGCCATCCGATGGTCCAGCTATAGGTTTTCTTAACTAAACAATGGGTCTCATTCTTTGGGTGGTAGTTTGAACAACAAAAAAAGAGAATTATGAGTGTGATCAGCTACGTTTTAATAGCGGCTATTATTATAGGAGGGATTTGGTATACGTACACCAAGTTCCGGAATATTGAAAAAGGCACTTCCAAACGCCAAAAGCGCATGGATGAGGATATAAAAGTTAAGGAGAAGAATAAGGGTCGCTAAAAAGCCACCACTGTCTTTCCTCTTGGGGGAGAAGTGTTCTTGGTCAGGCGGCTCCTGCCTCAAGTGGTGTCGCAGCCCCGCTAGTAAATGCCGGGCTTGCCTCCCGGTTGCAAAATAAAAGGGCGAGGGCTTGGTTGCCCCGCCCGGCGTCCTTTTACATGCGGCGCAGAATACCGCGGGTTTCCTCCGGGGTGATATTGAGCCGCCGACTGATACGTTTAACAAGCTGGCCGCCTTCGCCAAGTTCGTAGCTAAGATCAGCTTCGGTAAGCTGAGAATACTTATTTTTCAGTTGCACTTTCTTTTCGGTCCAGTTGTCTTTTAGGTTGGGGGTCTCCATGTTAGTCTTTTTCTTCAAAGTTGTGAGGGTTGTTGGTCAAAATTCAGGTCCGGAGTTATAGTCCGTTTTCTTTGGCCTTTTGTTTTAACTCTTCGAACGACTGGTCCTGATCCTGTTGAATCTCCTCCTGTAGCGATTGCCGGCGATTTTGATATTCTTCCGTTTCAAATGCCGAAGTAAGCGTGGGGATAAGATCTTCGGTCAGCTGTTCCATTTGCCCCTGGAGCTCCCAACCCTGTCCGGCGGGAAGCTGCAACAGATCGGGTTTGTAGCGGTCGTCAAAATTGTTGACATAACAAATGTCGGGCGGCGTGGACTGGCCGCTTGAGCGTTCTTCAAAAAACTGTTTCAGGTGGTCGCGCTTGTTGGTTTTGTGGGAACCCAGTGCAAAGATGTTGTAGCCGTCGTCTTTTATTCCTATCCCGAACTCCAGGGAGGAGGAAAGCCGCTCCTGGCCGATGATCGTACTCTGGCTGTCGATCTCATCGGTAGTTGTAAAATTAAACTGTTCGGGATCACATGCTTTATAAAGCGTATCGGCAGATAATTTTGTCAAAATAAGCAGCGGTTTGATTAGCCTTTTAATTTTAACTGAATTTGATCAGACGGAAGTTCCGACTTGGAAAGCACGTTGGGTTATATATAAGCGATATAGAATCCAAGATGTCACACTCACATAATATGTTGCTCGTGAATGATTCGTATTAAACCGAATTATTCCTCAACAAGTTGACCGTCAAGAGTTGTTTTTTGTAGAATCAGTTGCCGCATCGGTGGAGTCAACAGCGGTTATTTGACCATTTATTTCGCCCGATTCGTATTCTTCGGTATATACGCTGATATATAGGCTATCCGATTTGAGAGCATTAACCTGATCTCCAGCCAACCTGTAGGAGGCTTCCCACGAACCGGAAGTTTTATCATTGTTGAGCGTCGGGTCCAGCATCTGCACCTTATTTGATTCCAGTACTTTATGAATAGCAGATCCGGTATAAGTCGAGCTTAGGCCGGAGAATTGTCCCTTAATGTGAATGCTATCGTCGTGCAGACTGAGCATAATGGAGCCCTTGGCTGTTGTATCACGATCCGCACCATGCCGGGAGTCCGTGAGTACAGCTTTATAAGCAGGGGCCTGCATAGATGTATCAGCTCGTTCTCGTAGTAACTCTCTGCGTTTTTCGGTATCTGCTGTGTCCGCCCGTTCGATCATACTCGTTCCCGGATCGGAGCCTTGTTGGTTCCCACAGCCCGTAACAAGCATAGCTCCGATTGTAAGGATGATGGTAAGTACTATCACCTGTTGACTTTCCATTGGGATATAAATGTATATTGGTTGAGCTTATGAAAGCTGGGGTATTCAACCTTCTTTCAAAAAAATCCCCAGCAAGCTTCGGGAGTTTTTGATTATGAGGGTTACGGGCGCCGAAGGCCGCCGAAAATCAAGGAAACAACAAATAGAACCAGGAAGATATAAAATAATATTTTTGCGATAGAAGCGGCTCCTTCAGCGACGCCTCCAAAGCCAAAGATGGCAGCAATGATAGCAATAACTAAAAAAGTAATGGCCCATCTAAGCATAAGAATTCCTCTATTTATTTAAGTTTATCTAAGAATTATTTTTGGAAATAGTAACTACCAAAAGACCCACAACCAATACTACGGCTGAGATAATCATCGGGACCGGATCTCCCTTACTCACTGCCACGTCCAACCCAAAAATTCCAAACGTTTCAGAATTGTTGATATACGTAATTCCTGTATAAATCAGGGCAATAAGACCAGCGATAGTTATGATATAGCCAAATATTTTCATCGTTTGCAGGTTGGGTTAAATGAGCCCTTACTGTAGCAGCCCGGAGGTGAGCTGGCCGCGAATCTCACCCTCCTTGTGATTAGCTGAATGCACATTTACGTAAAGGCTGTCGGCCTTTAATGCCCTTATTTGTTCGTTATCGAGCGTATAAGAAGCATCCCATGAACCCGAGGTTTTGTCGCTGTTAACATCAGGTTTCAGGGTTATAATAGGGGCTCCATTTTCGCCTTCTGCTCCTTTATGGATATGAGAGGCGGCATAGTCTGACGTTAAGCCTGAAAACTCTCCCTCAACATGGATACTGTCGCCCTCCAAGGTGAGCGTAACCGATCCTTCAGCATCCGTTGCTACTTCCGGAACTTCATTTTCGCCTTCAAGTGTGGCCTCGAAGGTTTCTTCTTCGGTAGTATCGGCTTGGGGATTATCCGGTTGCTGCGTTCCGGGGGCTGTCCCCAACCCGCCATCCGTGGTTGGATCATTGGTTTCCCGGCTGCCGTCTCCACATGCTGTAATCAATGCAGTACCGGTTAGTAAAGCGAGCGTAATCGTAAGAATTCTGAAAGTTGAGGCTCGTGTTTCCATATAACCTCCTGTTTAACGTTGATGAAAACCAAAGGCTTTCAATTTTTGATTCCGCAGCAGAGCTACGGGACATTATGTGATTAAATATAGCTGCAGCGGTTGCTGCAGTTCTGTTGTTACATTCTTGGCGTTTGTGGCCGGTCAAATCCATAATGCTCGTAGACCGAGTTAGTAAAGTCCGTAGAGGGATGCTCGGGCCAATGGTCTTTATCAAAGCCCGGCGCATTCTCAAGGATCGATTTATCTATATCAACCTTGATGAGATCTTCCTCCCGATCACTGAAGATTAGGGCCTGCATGGGGACGGCAAAATAGTCATTGCCCATACCTAAAAAACCACCATGTGAAAGAACGGCATAGAGTATTTCTCCTCTTTCAAGGTCGATCATTAGGTCATAGATGCTTCCTACGTCATCGCCCTGCAGATTTTGTACACTGGTTCCAGTAATAGTGCTGGCTGATAAACTTCGAGGTTTCATAATAATAAAAGTTAGTTGATGCAATAATGCATGATCTTGTTAACAGACTTCTCAATCATCTTTGAAAATATTGGACAAAGAATATTTAACGAATTGTTTGATATTTCTGTAGTTCTTATTACTACATTCTACACCTATATGCTTGTAGCGACGGTAGCAACCCGCTTGTTGGCGACTAATGTGGCTGAGTTGCTCAATTTCATTGTGTTACATCTGTCCGCTCAATGAATGCTTCATCGCAGCTTTTCGGTTTCATTTTACGCTCGTAGCAAATTATAGGACAGCTAATAGGTGGTTATTGCTATACAACCTTCCTTAATCATTAGCAATTATACGTGGTGCAGTATAATTACTCACAAATATATTCCGATTTTATTATGAATTATCTAACCAACAGCATATGGCTTTGGGGCTTCTCGTTGCTTTTCGTCTTAGCTATGATGCCCAACACAGCGCCTGCCCAAACGACTGATAAAAAGGTTGAACCCAAGCAGCCCGGCGCCAAGCTTTCCGGCACCGTTATTGATCAGAAAACCAAAGATCCTGTTCCCAATGCCAAGGTTTATGTAGCCCAAGACTCCACAACCACCGGCGAGGAAGGCCGCTTCAGCTTCACGATGCTGAAACCGGTTGAGCATACCGTATTGGTAAAGGCCGAAGGATACAACGACTGGTCCCAAACCATCACATTGCTTCCTAAAAAGCAGGTCCCGAAAACGCTGACCGTTGAGTTGGTGCCATCAGAAAGGTAACAGTCGGGATGATCAGCGCAATGATCAAACCATAGAACCATGAAACGATCTAAACTACTTTTTAATAGCCTAACCATCGCAGCTACAGCGCTGCCGATGGAGAAAAGATTGCAAAAGAAAATCGTAATGCCTATAAGACCCCACTTTTTAATGAGTTAAGCATAATAACACTATGATCAATGTAAATGTTATTTTTGGCATTGTTCTCACAATATTTGCCACCGGCTTTTTGTTATGGTTAGTCTTTTCAAAAAAGAACCGTACGGATCAGGAACCTACAAGCCGACAGGAACGTATTGAAGGCAGTATGGAAGAAAAAGAAGAACATTGAATGCTATCAGCCCGTAACAAATATAACCACAGCTTTCTCACATCTTTTTCTCTTTTCCCTGCACCGCCTATTCGTTACCATAGCTGTAGCTTAATAAAATTAATTGGATATGTAACCTAATTATGTAGTGCTATGGACAAGAACAACGTTCTCATTGAATCTCTTCAAAACTGCGTGACCGCCTGCGAGCAGTGCGCAGATGCCTGCCTGGATGAAAATAACGTAGAGTCAATGGTTGATTGTATCCGTCTCGACCGTAATTGCGCTGATATCTGCAATACTACCGCCCGCCTGTTGAGTCGCAATTCTGACGTCCATATTGCTCTCATCGAGCTCTGTCAAGATATATGTGGAGAATGCGCCACCGAATGTGAAAACCATACTCATGAGCACTGCCAACGTTGCGCCCAGGCGTGCCGGCGATGCGAAGAACAGTGCCGTATCCATCTGAATTAGTGCATGTAAAATAAAATTGATGTACATATAATTAACAAAAGAAAGAAGCGCGTAATATTATCAGTAACGCTGACAGCGACCGTCGAATCTAAACACTATATAAAGGAGGTTACTTATGAGTGATATGAAAGATCTTAAACCAATAACCCAATGGCCCGAAAAGCGAAAACGACTGCAACGGCGCTACCCCGATTTGACAGATAACGACCTCAATTATGTGGCCGGCGAAGAAGCTGCGCTATACGGGCGCATCGGCCGGCGACTGGAAAAAGATCGGGAAGAAACCCGCAATATTATTCGCAAAATTTAATCACAATACTTAGCGAGCAACGCCTGTATACTCTTGCCAGTTGTTATCATATGGGGGGTAATAAATGAGCAGGAAGTGCAGATCAGAAGCCCCGGTGGATTATCACTGGGGCTTTTTTATAACTACACCAAAAATTATCGATTCTTACCATCCGATTTCATGGACTATCCCCCCAAGCTTTCCACCGGCCAGTACGTCCGGAATTTCTAAGGTTCTATGGTCTCACAAAAGGCAATGCCAAATGTACCCTCTTCTCTATCTATTGTTGTTGTCCTATAAATGTTAGGAGATCCAAGTACTTCATCATCGATTATTCGATATTGGGACTTGTCGACTTCATTGGCGGCCATTATTGACTGGGACATATAATAAAGAAAAAATGAAAGGGCGGGTTCTTTGGCTTTGGTATAGGCGCGGGTAATCTCAGTGTCTGTTGTAATACCTATATACGGATCATCGAACGATCGAAAGGAATCAAGGGGTTCCTGATAATTCCAATTATTGAGATCTATTGTTTTTGTCATAACTATTAAAATGGTTGCCAGTAGGCTATCATTAGGCTGAGTCCTATAACCTTATTTTGGTCATTTGGTATCTATGGGGCATTGCGAATGGATCATATTCAAGAAGGGGAGATCCGGAGGGTAATAGCGAAAATGATCATATTATGTGTATTCACCAAGTGCCCGTAATTCCCTTACGAGGGGCGGACGGAAGCCACTTCTGTAAATGTCAGTTCCCCGTCATCCTGCAAATCATATTGGTAAAGTGTTTTTCCTGTGATATGCCCATCCTCATAGGCTGCTACCACCCATTGACTTCCCAACACTTTGATATGGATAAAGTGCATAGTCCCGCCAAGCACCGGATCGAGAGGAATGAGTCCAGGACGTTCGCGCAGGGCGTCGGCTATATATTGTTCGGGCTTCTCAATGCCCTGTTCGATAAAGGAGCGACCATCGGAGTCTGGATAAAACCAGGGGTCGGATACGACAGAATCGGCTGCAAGGATTTCCCGGAGTGAATCCCGTTCGGTTTTGATTGTTCGCAGTGCTGTCTGCGGGGAGTCAACCGTCGCCGATTGGGTTTTCTCCTGCTCAGCTCCGGAACAGCTGATCAGAGCGATCGATAACATAAGTATTTGTAGCGAGATGCGATCATTCATAACATACGGTGCGTTAACGCTATAATATTGGTTGTTAAATAATGAACAGAGAGCTAAAAAGCTAATAACGGAAACGGAACAGCGAAGCGCGCCTTTGTTGAAGCGCTGGACCTTTTTAAAAACCCTGAATGCCCGGTTACTTAGATTAATGGTATCAATCCTAACTAACCAGGGAGGATCTGATGACCTATGTAGGTATAGATTCCCACACTAATAATATGATAGATGTACCGATTAACGGCAATGGTAAGGGAGGCAAAGCTGCCGACGTATACAAGGTTTGAATAAGATTTATGAATTGAAGTAAAAAGGAACTCTGGTGCGGACTGTCTGTTTGGCATTTTGCTTTTTAAAGGGGTTATAGGGTATTCTGGACTTGGGTTGAGCTAAAATTTCCATCGAAGCTCATTTAAAACCTACTATTTCCACCTCATTTTTATAACGCGTTTACCGGTTAGAATCTATAGTTAAATAGGCCCCATGGAGTGGTAAGACATGTTCGCCAATCATGTCCAATCCATAGCGAGGGAATAAATCCCTCGCTAATGATGTGGCCCGGGCTTAATGGACTACAGACGCTCAGGACCATAATCATAACCGGTAAATACGTTTTTATATTCTTTTGCAGTATGTAAAATATGTTTATATGTGAATATTGTTTAGCAAAAGGTGGCTATGTTTCACCAAGTTCAATTACGTCGTTTATTACCAGAACTTGTCCATCACATTCACATTTAGACCCAGCTCCAATGCCAATTGTTGGAATTGATAAATTGGTTGTAATTAATTCTCCCCATTCATTTGGAGTATGTTCATACACAACTCAATTTTGTGGATTAACTGATCGCATACCTGCTTATCAGCTGGGCAATTACACTAGGTAGGGCAGCATTTTTCCCGCTGGATTCGCTACGACCGTGTTTTTGTTATTGTGGTTTATATGCTTATTCCTTTTGTACTGACGGGTTCCATAGAAGCCTCTGCTATTGCCAAATACAAAGAAACAGCGCTGGTACTAATCGCGCAACCGGTACTCGGACCGACAGGTCTCGCGGTCGTCTTATCCATGACCGTTTTTCTCCACGGCCTTTGCTGTGCCGCTTACTGACTTTTTCAGTATGATCTTTCTGATTGCTTTCAGTGTAGTGAATTTTTCTGGGTATAGGTACATCGTACTTTTCAGGGTTGGAAGAGGTTTTTACCGCTTCTGGGCAGCGTGGAATGTTTAGAGGCATTGGGAGAGTTATTTTATCATATTTGTCATTCTGATCCTGCGGTCTTATATAAATTGGCTGCTATTTTTCTATTCATCTCCAGCCCGCCTTTTTATACTCGCGTTAGCAATCCAATTAAGGCATCCCATTTCTCATTAACGTCTGACTTTGTAGTCATTTTCACCACGTGAAAATAACAAAACATCCCCTCTATTTAGTATAAGAATTCAGCTATAATAAATTTACAAACGTTGATCTGTAATTAAATTAGAGAAGCTAATCGTTAATCGATCGTGTTACCTCTATTCTTTATAATCGGTTTTCTATCACCGATTATAAAGAATAAAATGCGGACTGACATGAGTATTCGATAACCTTTATGGCTGTTATCCTGTTATAAGGTTTTATTCTCAATCAATTCATAAAAGACTTTGTATGAGCAATAATCAATCAAGCAAGAATGAGACGGAGAACAGGGAATGGCTGGATTCGTTGCGTTGGGTATTGAATAACCGACCGGCTGACCGCACACAAAAGTTGCTCGGCTTGCTGCAGCAAGAAGCCCAACGGTATGGAATCGACGCGACGACGATCAACACGCCGTATGTGAATACAATTCCGCCCGAAGAAGAAGCCGAATATCCGGGCGATCTTGAATTGGAGCAGAAAATTACGGCTTTGGTTCGCTGGAATGCGATGGCAATGGTTGTTCGGGCCAACAAGCGGCTGGAAGGCATTGGCGGCCACATCTCAACTTACGGTTCTATTGCCGATTTGTTTGAGGTGGGCTTTAATCACTTTTTTAAATTTACTGAAGGTGGGCTCCCGGACATTGTCTATCTCCAGGGTCATGCGTCGCCCGGGGTCTATGCCCGCGCTTTTTTGGAAGGCCGGCTTTCGGAACAGGATCTGGTTAATTTTCGCCGCGAACTGGCTGACGAAGGCGGACTTCCATCATATCCGCATCCGCACCTGCTGGATGATTTCTGGAATAACCCGACCGTTTCGATGGGGCTGGCGCCGCTAATCGCCATTTACCAGGCGCGGTTTAATAAATACGTGCAGAAACGGGGAGTGGTAGAGAAGGATCTTCCCTACGTGTGGGGCTTCTTTGGGGACGGGGAAATGGATGAACCGGAAGCAACGGGGAGCCTGAGCGTGGCGGCAAGAGAACAGTTGGAGAACCTTACATTTGTCATTGACTGCAACCTGCAGCGCCTGGACGGGCCCGTGCGCGGAAATAATAAAGTCATCCAGGAACTGGAAGCCAAATTTAAGGGCGCCGGCTGGAATGTCATTAAGGTGGTGTGGGGAAGCGATTGGGATCCGATTTTTGCCCGGGATGAAGATGGCGCCCTGGTTCGAGAACTCACCAGTCTGCCCGACGGACAGCTGCAGAAATATGCTTATTCGGACGCCGAATTTATGCGTAAAGACCTGTTCGGGGAAAACGAAAAACTGGCCGCTCTGGTTGATACCTATTCCGATGAGCAGTTAAACCTGCTGAAAAGAGGCGGCCATGATCCCGTCAAGATATTTAACGCCTTTAAAAAAGCCAGCGAGCATAGCGGCCAGCCCACCGTGATTTTGGCGCAAACGGTCAAGGGATATGGCCAGGGCGATGCCGGGGAGGCCAGCAATGTATCCCATAAAACGAAAAAGCTGGATACCGATGCGCTGAAACATTTCCGCGACTTCTTTGACGTGCCGGTGTCGGATGAGGAGATCGAAGATATCCCTTTCCTCAACCCCGGAGAAGACAGCGATGTTATGCAATACCTTAAAGAACGGCGGGAGCAGCTGGGCGGATTTTTGCCGGAACGCAAAGACCGGACGGAGCCAATGGAGCAGCCCGACGTCGCCATTTTTGAAGACTATTTTGAAGGTTCCGGCGACGATGAAGCCGCTACTACGATGGTTATGATACAGATCCTGGGAGCACTGCTCAAAGACGAAACGGCAGGAGACCATATCGTGCCAATCATCCCCGATGAATCCCGCACCTTCGGCATGGAGTCGCTTTTCCGGCAGGCGGGCATTTATGCCTCCGGGGGGCAGCAGTATCATCCCGTGGATGAGGACAGCCTGATGTACTACCGCGAGGAAGAGGAGGGCGCCATCTTGGAAGAGGGCATCACCGAGGCAGGCTGTATGGGGTCGTTTATTGCGGCGGGCACCGCCTATAGTCATCTTGGCGTAAATATGATTCCGTTCTTCTTTTTCTATTCCATGTTTGGATTTCAGCGTATCGGCGATTTCGCCTGGGCAGCCGCTGACGCCGGCGCCAAAGGTTTCTATGTGGGCGGTATTTCCGGGCGTACTTCGCTATCCGGCGAAGGCCTGCAGCATGCCGATGGCCAAAGCCAACTCTATGCTATGGCCTTTCCAACCCTGCGGGCCTACGATCCGGCTTTTGCTTACGAGCTGGCCGTGATCATTCAAAAGGGCATCGAAGAGATGTACGTCAACAAAAGCGATTGCTCCTATTACATTACCGTCACCAATCAGACCTACAAGATGCCGCCCAAACCGGACGAGCCGGAGAATATAGATGAATATATTATGGAGGGCATGTACCGGTTCCGGGAATCGGAAGGGCAGGAAAGCGATAAAAAAGCGCATCTTTTTGGCAGCGGCGCCATTATGCAGGAGGTACTGGAGGCCGCCGATATGCTGGAAGACAATTTCGGTGTTTCAGCTGATGCGTGGAGTATCACCAGCTATAAAGCCCTCTACGATAATGCGATCGACACTGAACGCGGAAACCGGACAAGTCGTGACCTGAACCGTAATCGCACGCATATTGAAATGGCCCTGGCCGAAACGCAGGGAGTTTATGTGATGGCCTCCGATTATGTAAAGGCTGTTCCGCTGACGCTGGCCGGCTGGTTTCCCGGTCCGGTGAGCGTACTGGGAACCGATGGTTTTGGACGCAGCGATTCAACGCCGGCCCTGCGCGGGTTCTTTGAAGTCGATGCCAGGCATATTGCTTTTGCTGCGCTCTTTGATTTGGCCAAAAAAGGCAAAGTGGAAGGCAAACAGCTTGAGAAAGCAGCTGATGAGCTTGAAATTGATCCGGAAAAAGTGAATCCCCGAACATCCTGAATCTTGGTTAAATCTTAACTCTTAATTAATCACTCCTATGGCTAAAGAAATCAAACTGCCCAAACTCTCAGAAGATGCCGATGAAGGAACCGTCGCCGAAGTCATGATCCAAGAAGGAGATACCATCGAGGAGGATGAGTCGGTGATTGCCGTAGAAAGTGATAAAGCGACGGTGGAAGTGCCTTCCGAGGCCGCCGGAACCGTGGGAGAGGTTAAAGTAAGTGAGGGCGATACTATTAAAACAGGGGATGTTATCGCGGTGCTTGAAGAGGAGGGCCAGAGCGGGAATGGCGAGGATAATGAGGAAAAAGAAGAGAAGGCGGGCCAGGATGAGGAGTCCGAAGAAGAACAGGAGGAAGAAAAAGATCAGCAAGGCGAGCAGGAAGATGAAGAGCAGGAGAGTGAAAAAAGCGATGAGGATTTAGGTGAAGAAAATAGTGATGAAGAGGAAGAAAAATCGGGTGATGAGGAGGCAGCGAAAGAGAAAAATGAAAAGCAAGAGGAAGACAAGTCGGGAGAAAAAGAGAAGCAGGACGAGAAGTCAAAGGAAGTTGAGGAAGAAGCTGAAGAAACAGAGGAAGAAACCGAATCGTCAGGGAGTGAGGGAGTGCACGCCGCCCCCGGTGCCAAACGACTGGCCCGGGAGTCTGGGCTCAATCTTGAAGATATCGCAGGCACCGGTCCGGACGGGCTGGTTACCGGGGATGATGTAAAAGAAGCAGCCGGCAAAGCTGTCGGAAAGAAGGCCGCTGCGCCCAGCCTGGAACTTCCCGATTTTAGTCAATGGGGAAGCGTCGAGCGGCAATCGCTGTCAGAGATAAGGAAGGTGACGGCAAGGCAAACGCAGGGCTCTTGGCAGACAGTTCCCCACGTCACCCAGTTTGATGAGGCTGACGTATCCGGTATTGAAGAGTATATCGGGCAACATCAGGGCGAGGTAGAAGAGCAGGGCGGTAAGCTAACCATCACCGCCGTTTTGACCAAAGTCATTGCCAATGCGTTGCACCGGTTCCCAAAATTTAATGCGAGCATTGATATGGAGGCCGAAGAAGTGATCCTGAAAAAGTATGTACATATCGGGATTGCCGTCAATACCGACGAGGGCCTGCTGGTGCCCATTGTGCGCGATGTTGACCAGAAATCGATTATTGAGCTTGCTACAGAAATCACCGGGCTGGCCGAAAAAGCACGAAATAAGGATCTTTCAGGTGAGGATATGGAGGGCGGCAATTTTATCATTTCCAACCTTGGCGGTATTGGGGGCACCCAGTTTACTCCCGTTATTTTTTATCCACAGGTTGCAATTTTGGGCGCCTCGGAGATGACGACCCGACCGGTTTATCAAAAAGAAACCGAATCTTTTCAACCAGTGGTAACACTGCCGCTCAGCCTATCCTATGATCACCGGCTGATCGATGGAGCAGAAGGGGTGCGGTTTTTACGGTACGTACGCAATGCCCTTGAAGACCCCTATAAGGCACTTTTGGGGGCGTAAAGCCGTGGTTTTTTAGAGTCCTTGGCAAAACCCACCGTTTGGAAGGAGTCCTACTCCTGGGTGAGAGAGGAACTCCCTTTAAACCGCATAAATGGTTTTTTTAAGAAGCAACATCTTACGTATGAGTTTTGCAAAGAGCTCCATTATTTATTCCCCTATTGCGCACATTATAAATCCCCTAAAATTTAGCCGACCAGTAAACCTAAGCGCTCCTATCTGCAATCATTGTTTATCTTAAAATCTATATTGCGTAGCAAAAATGTCTACATGGATAATGGAGATTGTACTATACATTTACTGCTAATATTTTTTGAAATTGAGAAAGTACTTTGTAGAAAAATATAGTTCTAAATTGTCGAGGCGGGTTTTTCCAACTTTAAATTACCTGAGTACCAAATCACAATGAAACGTTAAACAAAAGCTATAATAGCATGAGTCAGCAGGTAAGTGATTTTTTGATCAACAGAATTTCTGAATGGGGTATCCGGCGAATATTCGGCTTCCCCGGAGACGGCATTAACGGCATCATGGGTGCGGTTGACCGGGCCAACGATAAGGTCGAACTGATTCGGGTGCGCCACGAAGAAAATGCAGCCTTTATGGCGTGTGGGCACGCTAAATTTACCGGAGAGGTCGGCGTTTGCCTGGCCACCTCCGGGCCGGGGGCCATTCATCTGCTGAACGGGCTGTACGATGCCAAGATGGATCACCAACCCGTGGTGGCTATTGTGGGGCAGCAGGCGCGCGCGTCGCTGGGCGGCAATTACCAGCAGGAGATCGATCTTATCTCCTTGTATAAAGACGTGGCCCATGAGTATGTGCACATGGCTTCTGATCCCGTGCAGATTCGTCACCTGGTAGACCGGGCGATTCGTATTGCTAAAAACTACCGCACGGTAACCTGCATCATTGTGCCTAACGACGTGCAGGAGTTGGAGGCCGTTGAAACACCGCCGCGGGCGCACGGCACGGTTCACAGTGGAATTGGACACTCTTCGACAAATATTGTACCTGGAGAAGGAGAACTCCGACGCGCTGCGGAAGTGCTCAATGACGGTGAAAAAGTAGCCATGCTGGTTGGATCAGGTGCCGCGAACGCCGCTGCGGAAGTTAAAGAGATGGCCGAGCGTACGGGTGCGGGTGTGGCCAAAGCCTTGCTGGGGAAAGCGGTGCTCGATGACCACTTGCCTTATGTAACGGGGGCTATCGGCCTGCTGGGCACTAAGCCGAGCTGGGAAATGATGACCGAATGTGATACCCTGCTGATGGTGGGCTCCAGTTTTCCCTATTCAGAATTTTTGCCCGAAGAGGGACAGGCGCGCGGCCTGCAGATTGATATCGACGGTAAGATGCTGGGCATCCGCTATCCGATGGAGGTCAACCTGCAAGGCGACAGCAGGCTTACCTTAAAAGCACTGCTTGATTATGTTGACTATAAAGAAGATCGTACCTGGCGGGAGAAAATTGAGGGCGAGATTGAAGACTGGTGGAAAGTAGTGGAAGGCCGCGCGATGAACGAAGCGGATCCGATCAATCCGCAGCGGGTGTTCTGGGAGCTTTCCCCTAAACTGCCTGATGACGTTATCCTTACCTCCGATTCAGGCTCCTCAGCTAACTGGTTTGCCCGCGATTTAAAAGTGAAGGAAAGTATGATGGCTTCGCTTTCGGGCAACCTGGCTACGATGTGCCCGGGCGTGCCCTACGCTATTGCCGCTAAATTTGCTCATCCCGACCGGCCGGCGATTGCCCTGGTAGGAGACGGAGCTATGCAGATGCTCGGCAATAACGGCCTCATCACGATCTCACGCTATTGGGAGCAGTGGAGTAACCCGAGCCTTATTATTATGGTACTGAATAATCAGGATCTGAACCAGGTGACGTGGGAACAGCGGGTAATGGTCGGTGATCCCCGCTATGATGTGTCTCAAAACGTCCCGGAATTTCCCTATGCCGAATATGCGCAGATGCTCGGACTGAAAGGCATTAAGGTGGATGATCCGGATGAAATATCCGGCGCATGGGACCGGGCACTGTCGTCCGACCGACCAGTCGTGCTGGAGGCAATAACTGATCCGGACGTGCCCCCGCTGCCACCGCACATCAAATTTGAGCAGGCTGTTAATTACTCCAAGGCTTTATTAAAAGGTGATTCGGAAGAGATCGGTATTATCCGACAGACCTTTAAGGATACGCTGGAGGAGATAACATCGAAGTTTGATGGCGATTAATGAGCTCTGCTTCAAATATCGCCCCGCCCATAAATGATGTCAAGGTTTCGGCTTATAAAATTCCTACCGACAAGCCCGAATCGGACGGGACGCTGAAATGGACCAGCACGATTCTTGTGCTGGTCGAAGTACAGGCTGGCGAAGAAAGCGGCTTTGGTTACACCTATGCCGCCAAATCGACGGCACAATTTATCCAAAATATACTTCGAAGTGAAGTAACGCAGATCAGCTGCTTTGATATCCCGGCCGCCTGGCAGGCAATGAAATCAGCCATCCGAAACCAAGGGACTTGCGGGATGGCCTTTATGGCGCTCTCCGCGGTCGATACAGCACTGTGGGATTTGAAAGCGAAGCTGTTAGGCCTCCCGCTGATTAAACTTATCGGTGCTGAGCGTAAGGGCATGCCCGTGTATGGAAGCGGTGGATTTACATCCTATTCTATTGAGGAGCTGGAAAAGCAGTTGGCCGGCTGGGTGGATGAGGGCATTCCGCGAGTGAAAATGAAGATCGGTCGCCACCCCGGCAAGGATCTGCAACGTGTACAGGCTGTCCGCGAATCCATTGGTCCTGATGCTGAGCTGTTTGTAGATGCCAACGGGGCCTACAGCGTAAAGCAGGCTGGCGCGCTGGCAAAACAGTTTGCGGATGAGGGCGTGAGCTGGTTCGAGGAGCCGGTGCTCTCCGACGATCTGGACGGCTTGCGGTTTATCCGACAGCATAGGCCGGCCGGTATGGAAGTGGCCGCTGGCGAATACGGATACCGCCTGTCTTATTTCAACGATATGCTGGCCGCCGGAGCCGTAGGTGTGCTGCAGGCCGATGC
Organism: Fodinibius sp.; assembly: GCA_035300985.1. GTDB lineage: Bacteria > Bacteroidota > Rhodothermia > Balneolales > Balneolaceae > Fodinibius. The sequence goes on along the minus strand of DATGUX010000414.1, from coordinate 1,831 downwards.
GACGCGCTGCGGCGGCATCACCGGATTCTTGCGGGCCGGAACGGTTTGCGATGGCTGGCACCGGCCCTTTTCTGCGCACTGTGCGCCCTCGCTGCACCTGCATGCCGCGCCTGCTTTATCAAATTTCCGGCATGCGGAATATTTCCATGACCACGTGCGTATCGAAAAGATGCTGTTTGATGGTTTTCGGGCGCCTGAAAAAGGAGTGATGAAACCCGACCTAAGCCGGCCCGGGTTGGGATTGGAATTTAAGTATGCAGATGCGCAAGAGTATGAAATATAAAGCTGTTCGGCCGCGATTAACTATCTCATAGGGCTTTACTAAAATTAATCTTTTATTATGAATAGTAAATCCAATACTGCCGTTGATGTGGACACCGCAGCACTTGCAAGCAAACTAAAATCCAATCTCGCCGGCGAAGTCCGCTTTACTGACGGTGACCGCGCGCTCTATGCCACCGACGCTTCTAACTATCGGCAGGAGCCCATCGGGGTGGTGTTGCCCAAAACGGAAGAGGATATCATTGAAACCATGCGTATATGCAATGAATATGAACTGCCGGTGCTCCCTCGCGGCGGTGGCACCAGTCTGGCCGGCCAGTGCTGCAATGAGGCGGTGGTGATGGATATGACCAAATACTATAACCGTTTGCTCAGCCTGGATGAAGAGAGTCGACTGGTGTCGGTGCAGCCGGGCATCGTGCTGGATGAAATGCGCAATTATACAAAGAAGGAAGCGGACCTCACCTTTGGACCAGATCCGGCCACCCACAGCCACTGCGCTATCGGGGGCATGTTGGGGAACAACTCCTGCGGCATCCATTCGGTAATGGCCGAGAATGAGGGCTACGGCGCTCGTACCTCAGATAATACCCAGTCACTGACCATACTTACCTATGATGGGCTAAAGATGGAGGTGGGTCCCACAAGTGAAGAGGAGCTGGAAAAAATTATTACGGAGGGCGGACGTAAAGGTGAAATTTATGAAAAGCTGCGCGATCTGCGCGACCAATATGCCGATGAAATCCGGGATAAATTTCCGGATATTCCCCGCCGCGTCTCCGGCTATAACCTGGATGAACTGCTGCCGGAAAACGGCTTTAATGTGGCGCGTGCCCTGGTCGGCTCTGAGGGGACCTGTGTCACCATCTTAGAAGCCACCATGAAACTGCTTAACGAACCACCTGCGCGTTCGCTGATAGTATTAGGATATGAAGATATATATAGTGCCGGGCGACATGTTACGGAGATAAAAGAGCACCAGCCTACAGGACTGGAAGGCATTGATGATAAGCTGATCGGGTATATGAAAAAAACCGGGCTCAATACTGAAGACCTCACCCTGCTTCCGGAGGGTAAAGGATGGCTGCTGGTGGAGTTTGGCGGCCAGGATAAAGACGAGGCGGATGAAAAGGCCAGTAAGCTTAAAGGAGTGCTTGAAAATAGTGATGATCCGCCGAATATCAGTTTGTTTGACGATGAAAAACAGGAGGAGATGATCTGGGAAATCCGGGAATCCGGCTTGGGAGCCACGGCCTTTGTACCCACCATGCCCGATACCTGGACCGGCTGGGAGGATGCGGCCGTGCATCCCGATAATGTAGGAGATTATCTCATAGACTTTCGCTCGCTGCTTGATGAGTTTGACTACGATGCATCTCTTTACGGACATTACGGCCAGGGCTGTATCCACTGCCGCATCACGTTTGATTTGGAAACGCAGCAGGGAATCCAGCATTTTGAACAATTCACGGATAAAGCAGCGGACCTGGTCCTAAAATACGGAGGCTCGCTGTCCGGTGAACATGGCGACGGCCAGGCCCGGGCCGAC
>DATGUX010000413.1:0-5276 GCA_035300985.1 Fodinibius sp. | reverse complement strand
CAAAAGATTAGCCGCTGAAGCAGCGGATCGAATTCTTTGATAGCAGCCCATACAATCATTGCTTTATCAGGAGAGATAATAGTATTCATAATGCAAGCTACTTCCTTTTTATTGCAATGGAATATTATTTTCGGTAGAATTATTTTTATCTTACCGCTGTATAACTAACGATATGAATCCAACTTATTATGGCTGATATTCAAGACGTTCAATTGCGGATCATTAAGGAGTTTAAGGCCCTCAGCGACTGGACGGAGCGCTATAAGCATATTATAAAGCAAGGGCGCGAGCTCAATCCGCTGGATGAAGAATATAAGATAGAAGAAAATCTGGTGCGTGGCTGCCAGTCGCAGGTCTGGCTGCATACGCAGGTTGAAGACGGGAAAGTTATTTTTGAAGCCGACAGCGATGCCGCCATCACTAAGGGACTGGTGGCACTGATGGTGCGATTCTATTCCGGGCAAAGTCCGGAGGCGATCATTAAAACCGATCCCAATTTCATTAAAAAAATCGGTATGCAAGAGCATCTTTCGCCCACCCGTTCCAACGGGCTGGCTTCGATGATTAAGCAGATGAAAATTTACGCTATGGCCTATAAGACTAAAATGGCCGAAGCTTAATCCGATGAGTTCCTAAGAAAATGATTGCTCGACCCCTATGTTGAGAAATCTGGATTAGGTCGGTAAATCCTTTGAGTTAGCAGCTTGCAGTAAGCGCTTTCATTTATAAAAAAAGCACCATTCCTTGCAAAATGGCGCTTCAGAAATTATAAATTATGCCGGCACTTTAGACGGGAATGACCTCTTGTGCTTGTAGACCTTTATCTCCTTCAGCAACAGTGAATTCAACTTCCTGGCCTTCTTCTAATTTTTTATAGCCTTCCATTTCAATTTCACTGTAGTGAACAAAAATATCTTCACCTTCCTTTCGCGTAATGAAACCATAACCTTTGCCATTATGGAACCATTTAACGGTACCTACTTCACGTTCATCCATTGTTAATTCTCCTAAAAAATTTTACTTCGTGTGCTACTTAAATGCCCCAAAGAGTACTGCTGAAGCAGTATTTGCCTTTAGAACACCTAAGTATAGTATATTTTTTTTGGATTACCTACTGTGAAAAATATTTTTGTGAAATGCTTTAGCAGGAAGATAAAATAAAGCCAATGAAGAGTAATAATCATCTGTTGCTCTTGGCCGATGTGTCAATATGCATTGGTACAAATCTTACGTTCAGTTGGGGGCATTGCGGGCTTTTTCCTAAGTCCTCCATTAAGTCAGCCCCTTGGAGGGCAAAAACGGATAGTTAAAAAAATAAAAACGTATTTCAATAAACCTTGGTCTCCAGTTAGTAGCGATTCTTGATTTTGACTTTAATGGGCCTACAATTTGAAACGGATGCACGCTTTGGCATAAAAACCATTGCCGGGAGAAGAATAGCAAAGCTGGAAGCGGAAAAAATTATTCAATCAAGACAAGTCGCATGCAAAAATTGAGTGGTTTTAAGTAAAAGAGTCATAAATTTTCCAATCTATAAACTATTTGTATATTTTAGACGTATTACAAGGGTAAGGAGCTCTAAAATACCATTAAGCCAGTCAGTATGAAGATATCTCACTTAGCATATTACATTATCGAAGAGTATTCTTCGGTAGACGGTGGGATAACACCGCTAAAATTGCAGAAGCTGCTGTACTATACTAAAGCCTGGGGCTTAGTTTCAGGTCAACTTTCGGTGAGTGGGCAGTTTAAGGCGTGGAAAAATGGTCCGGTAAATGGCCATATCTATCATAAATTTAAGGAGAATGGCAATCAACCCATTCCCGCAGATAATGAGGCAGGTCCCATCTCTGCTAAGAAAAAAAAGCTAATCGACTTTGTTCTGGAAAGCTATGTTTATTTTGATGCAGTGACCCTTTCGGCCATGACCCATGAGGAAACCCCTTGGGAGGATACCGCAAAGAATGAGGTGATTAGTGAAGAGCTTATCAAAGAGTTCTATAGTAGTCAGCCCTTTGCAAAGAACTTTCCAATAAAAGAGGGAAACCCTTACTATCCGGTTTACACTGATTTTATGTATTCCTTTATCTTTGATTTCCAAGAGGAAGATCAGGCCAAGGAGGTTGTGTTCGACTCTTTTGAAGATTATAAACAGATGATGAGTCAATCGAAGAAAGAGTTAAAGAAACATTTTTCTTTTGAACCCGCGTAGCGCCGAAGTTGAGTATCTAAAGAGACTTATAGCTGACTTTCCGGCGGAAGTACCTCCTGATGATGCCGCCAAAGCATTACAAAAAACTGCCGTTCGATACCAATCCATTGAAAGCGAACAGTATTTTCAGGGAGTTTCTGCATCCAGTTTGAAGGAGCTTGACCTTTCCCAAAGACTACCAGATATCTTAAAGCATCGTGCCTTTCAAATCCATAGATTTCTCTTCAAGGATATCCTTTCTAATGCGGGAGAAATACGAAAGTCTTCCGATCCTGACGGTGGGACTATTGGATTTGGCGGAACCAAACATCAGCGACAGCGAATGAAGTTTAAAGGTACGAAACCTTCAAAAATTAACGAAGAATTAGAGGTAGCTTTTACCCATCTAGTTTTAGATCCAACAGATCCCATCGAAAACGTTATGCGATTTTACCAACACTTTGTCTATATCCATCCTTTTTATGATGCCAATGGTAGAATCGGGCGGGTAATTGTATCTACCTACCTTAATTTGTTTGGATATTACGTCCAGTGGGGAGAATTTGACGGTCCTAATAACAGCAAATTTATTAGCAAATTGAATTCCTGTCACGATCGAATGAAAAGTGGATATACTTTTGAGCGATACTTTGAATACCTTCTCTCTTTCTTTAGAAAGTATGTAATATCTGTGGATGAGCTGAGTGATTTTGAGTAGTTCTCAGATGAAGCCAGTACCTTGAGTTTTTATTTCGTTAAGACTATGGATAAAAACGCATATAGGTTTAAATAAAAGTATGTATGTTTATCCAGATGTATGTTTCTGATCAAAAAATAAAAGAAGGTATAAAGCTCTTTAGAGAGCATAAGCCCATGCTACGTACTTCGGAAGTACTTGAAGTCGAGATACATAATCGTACGCTTTACTACATGCTGGAAGAGGGCCATATAACCAAGCTGGAGCGAGGACACTATAAGCTGGCTGATGAAGGAACGCTTTCCAATCCAAGCTTAACCATTGTAGCCAAGAAGGTCCCAAAAGTAAGATTATACCTTATTTCAGTACTGTATTTTCATGAGCTGACCACGGCCATATCCCACCACGTTTATATTGCTCTTCCCAAGACGAGCCGGGATCCGATGCTTAGTTATCCACCGCTTCAAACTTATCGTTTTTCAGGGCAAAGCCTAACCGAAGGTGTACAAGCTCATGAAGTAGATGGGGTAGAAATAAAGGCTTATAATCCTGCTAAAACCATAGCTGATTGTTTCAAGTTCCGGAATCAAATTGGTCTTGATATAGCTATTGAAGCACTAAAGGTGGAATAAGAGAGAATAAAGCTTCATTTTCAGAGATTGAGAAGTTTGCTAAGATATGCAGAGTTCAAAATGTGATGAAGCCTTATGCAGAGGCAATAGCACATAGTTAAAATAAATTGAGCTTGAGAACTGGGAAATAGGTGGTTAGAATCAGGCCAATATAATTGGATGATTACGATTCGAAAGGTGCCCACACAATATATCCTATGACCCAAATCGACGAAAGAAGAAAAGTGTAGTTCAAATAAAACAGCCTTTAACTCTTTGGGAGTTAAAGGCTTATAGAAAAGTACGCCTGAGAGGATTCGAACCCCTAACCTCCTGATCCGTAATCAGGTGCTCTATCCAGTTGAGCTACAGGCGCATCAATTAAGACTCCAATGATACGGCTTATGGGTTATTATATCAACTGAATTTATCGATAAATTCGTTCTAAGATGTCGTGTTAATGTAATGCTGCAGCGGAAGCATAAAAATGTGAAACAGAGCGGGATCAGTAACTCTCTTACCGCAAAGAGTGGCATTTTATCCCTAACTTTTACAGATTAACCTCGTAGAAGAGAGAGATGATAACCCGGGGAGCATAATTTTAAACACAAAACAAAGTTACGATGAAGTCAATACTTGCTATGATGCTGTGTGCAGTGGTGTTTTTGGGAGGCTGCGCATCTTCGCAAAAGGCCGCCGGCGACCAGCAGGCCAAGGCTGAGGAGCCGTCATCCCAAAAGGATTACGATACACTTATTAAAGATGCGGAAGAATATGAGGGATACTTCGATCTGTATCGAAAAAAGGACGAGCTTTATCTTTCCGTTTCCAAAGAGCAGTTGAATCAGCCCTTTTTGATGAACTTTGAGCTGGCTCGCGGCATCGGCTCTTCGGGATTGTACGGTGGCACGATGCTGAATATTTTCCAGGGATTGCTCGTCTCTCTCCAGAAGCACGAGGGTAAAATATTTCTTGTGGAGCATCCTTACCGCTATACCGCTAAAGAGGGCACGCCCGAGGCCAGGGCCGTTGATCTTACATTCGGAGAGTCCGTTGTGGAAGCTTCCAAGATCAAGGCTTTTAATGCCGACAGCTCGCGCATGCTGGTGGATGTGTATGACTGGTTTGTGGGCGACCTTTCGGGCATCTCCACCCGTGTAAGTTATGCTGTGGGCGAAGACGGAAAGCCGGGGCCCGCCAGCTTCGATAAGGAGCGCTCGCACCTGGAGAGAATTCAGGCCTTTCCCGAAAACGTAAACATCCAGGCGCGGCTGACCTTTAAAAATGGAAAGGTGCAGAATGCGCCCCGGACCGTGGCTGACGGGCGCTATATTCCTGTTTCGCTATTTTATACCATGGTTAAGCTGCCCGAAGAGCCGATGGAGCCCCGCATGGCCGACGACCGCACCGGCTACTTTATGACGGTGCATAAGGATTTTACGGACGACAGTGATACCTTTTTTAAGCGCTATGTGAATCGCTGGCGGCTGGAATGTGAGGACAAACCTGTGGAGGGCGAGCTCTGTACTCCCAAAGAACCCATCACCTATTATATTGGCCGCACGGTGCCCAAAGAGTATCGCGAGGCCATGATGGATGGGGTAGAGGCCTGGTCGGAAGCATTTAAGGAGGCCGGCTTCCGCGATGCTGTGCAGGCCGAGCTGTTGCCCGACAGCGTGATGGCTGAGGATATTCGATATGCTACTCTCCGCTGGAATACCTCCGATCAGCCCGGATACGGCGCTATCGGTCCCTCGGTCGTGGATCCGCGCACCGG
>DATGUX010000412.1:0-2271 GCA_035300985.1 Fodinibius sp. | reverse complement strand
CTGCTGCCGGCTGTAATAGTAGCGGCATTTTCAATATTGGTAAAGTCCTTGCTTGGGAAATTCTCTCCCGCAGTGGAGGTGAACGTTTGGATCACCCAGTTATAACTGGTCCCCAGGATGAGTTCTAAATCGTGTTCGTCCGAAAAGGTATTTTGATAAGTGAAGATATTATCGTTGGTGTAATTTTGTACCTCCGTCCACGCGTTGAACCCCGTTCCTTCGGCCCCTGTATGATAACTAAGATGCGGCTCACTGTATCTTTTATAGTTTTGATTAATGAGATCCATGCCAAAGCGAGATTTAAAGCTTAGGTTCGGTAGCAGCTCATATTCCCCGCTGACATTACCCAGCGTATGAAAAGTCCGCTCCCGACGCTGGGTATTTTTATTTAGATCCACCGCATTGGGGAAAAGCGTCTGGGTATTGTATTTCTGCCCCTTTTGATACCCTGGCTGGTTGGGGGCGGCATCTGCAAAAATGGGTGTAATAGGGGCTTGCTGAAATACCGATAGGGGCCCGCTCCATGACGAGGTTGCGCTGAGCCGATCATTGATCGCTCTGTTAAGGCTAACCCGTAATCCAAGCTCCAATTTATCGGTTGCATGATGATTCAGATTTAGCCGGCCGCTTATTTTTTTAAATCCATTGTCAAACAAGATGCCTTGTTGGTCACTGTAGGCTCCACCGGCAAAGAAGGTCGTCTTTTCATCCCCTCCGCTTGCGCTAATTTGAAAGCGTTGGCTCCCTCCGCCTTGAAAGGCTTGGTCTTGCCAATTGTAACTGGCCGGATCATTTTGCCAGTCGTTACCCGACGAAACATCACTCAATTTCGATGTATAGTCATCCAAATAAGCGTTTACCGCTTCTTGTTGGTTGCTCCATTGCGCGGGGTTCATTCGGTAATCATATTTTCCTCCTGCTTTGGCCGCCTGCCGAAAAAACTGGACATATTGCCGAGCATTCATAAAGTCCAGTTTATGGGTAGCAGAACTCGTGCTGACTTGATAAGATGCGCTAAACTTTGTTCTGCCGGGCTGACCGTCTTTGGTATTAATGATGACCACGCCGTTGGAAGCCCGCGACCCATAGATAGCTGCGGCCGAAGCATCTTTTAATATCGAAATAGACGCAATACTGCTCATGTCAAGGCTTGCCAGCGGATTGTTTTGGGGACCACTCGCAGAAAGACTTTGGGAGGTCACCGGCACGCCATCGACTACATATAGGGGCTGGTTGCCGGCGGAAAGAGAGGAAGATCCACGAATATTAACCCTGACTCCCTCGCCCACCTGTCCACCAGCAGAGGTAACCGAGACCCCGGCCGATCGTCCCTGCAAGGTTTGTTGAACGTTATTTTCAGTTGTGTTTTCAAGTTCGGCGCCACTCACGCTTGAAACGCTGCCGGTCATATCTTTTTTTGCTTGCATACCGTACCCGACAACGACCAGCTCCTCCAGCTGTTGTTCTGCCTCTTTTAGCCGAATATCAATCCGTTCCCGGTCACCAATCGGTATTTCCTTTTTAATAAAACCGATAAAAGAGAATACCAACACCTTTTTGTTTGCGGGTACGTGCAGCGTATAATTTCCCTCCGCATCGGTGGTGGTTCCAATCGTGGTCGTATCTTTGACCATTATATTAACGCCGGGTAGGGGCTGGCCCGTATCATTATTAAGTACGGTCCCTGAAATACTCTTTTGCGCGATTGCAGCCTGCGTGCCAGCCAGCCATATGCCAAGTACCGTTAAAACTAATTTTTTCATTGGGTAATGTATGGTTTGATGTTGAGTTTGCGATTTAAAAGTTCGTCAAATAAAAAAGCCTCTTCCGAAACTCCCGCCCGTTGTGGAGAGAAGATTTCAGAAGAGGCTTTTAACAACATCGCCTGCCAAGCAGGTAACCTCATTTCTCATCTTTCTCCATACAGCGGAGCAGGAAGTAGCACCTTTCTTGCATGATTTAATACATCCAAGATGGTTGCCAAAGCGTCATTGGGCCTGATCCCTCAGCTTTTCTCGATAAGAGAGCTCAATAAATCAAAAGAACAAAAGCAGATATAAAAAAAGCTCTTCGGGAACGGCCGAAGAGCTTGATAGCTAAACAGTTATGAAAGCAAATCAGTTCTCCGGTTGCAGGCGCAGGATTGCCATGGGCATGCACATGCAACAGAGACAAAAACTATATGTAAGGGTGTTATTCATTTGTTTCATTATTTGCTTGCCACGAATCTAAATGATTGTTGGCGATAAAACAAGAAAAAATATTTTTTTT
>DATGUX010000411.1:0-2185 GCA_035300985.1 Fodinibius sp. | reverse complement strand
TCCATGGTATAGAGCTTAGGGCAAAAAAACAAGATTTAGCTTTTGGAAGGACAATCCTTAAGCCTTGACGCGGGGTTTAATCTTAAATTTTATGAAAGTTACAGTTATCGGTGCCGGTCTTGGCGGACTGGCCGTCTCCTGTCTGCTGGCTTCAAAGGGACATGAAGTAACGGTCGTAGAAAAAAATGAGCGTCCCGGTGGTAAAATTGGTGAAGTACGAGCGCAAGGTTTTCGCTTCGATACCGGCCCCTCCCTGCTGACCATGCCATTCATTCTACAATCGCTTTTTCAAAGATGTGGTGCCTCCCTCGAAAATTATCTCCATATTGAGCCCTTAGATCCCATCTGCCGCTACTTTTTCAAGAGTGGACTTGAGTTTGACTGTCATCAACGAGATTGTGTAAACATTGCGCAAATACAAGATTTTGCCCCGGAGGATGTACAAGCCTACCGAAATTTCATGGCTTATTCCGAAAAATTGTATCAGCGCGTCAAAGATAGCTTCCTGTTTAATCCGCTCTATGGATTATCAGACCTGATATCTTTAAACTGGACCGATTTTTTGAAAATTGATGCCTTTAAAACGGTAGCTCAACGGATAGAAAGGCAGTTTAGCTCAAGGGAGCTACAGCTTTTTTTTAAACGCTTTACCACCTATAACGGTTCTTCCCCTTATCAGGCTCCCGCTACCATGAATGTTATTCCACATGTGGAACTCAACCTGGGCGGCCACTACATCAAAGGAGGTATCTACCGCCTGGTAGAGGCCCTGACAAAGCTTGCTGAAAAGCGGGGCGTCACCTTCAAAATGAATACCAACGTAGAAAATATTGTCACCCGTAAAGGAACCGTTACGGGCATTGCAGATACCCAGGGTCATTTCTACGCATCCGACATCGTGGTATCCAACGCCGATGCTTATGAAACCTATCTTGAAGTTTTAGAGCCAACAGATATCTCTAAACTTCAACAGAAGAAAATCAGAGAAACAGAGCCTTCCGGTTCCGGCTTTGTGTTACTGTTGGGGGTGAATAAAACCTATAAACAGCTTGGCCATCACAACGTTTTCTTTTCCGAGAATTACCAGCGAGAGTTCGACCAGATTTTCAATCAAAAGACTATGCCGGATGATCCTACGATTTATGTGGCCAATACCTCCTATTCTGATAAGGACCATGCACCCGAAGGCGCTTCGAACCTGTTTATTTTAGTCAATGCCCCCTACCTCACTGAAAAATGGAATTGGCAAAAACGCGGAGCTGACTATCAAAATAAAATAGTTCGAATATTAGAGAACCGCGGACTTGCCGGACTAAAGAAAAATATCACCTATTCTAAAGCGATAACTCCGCATGATTTTTACGAGCGCTACCGAAGCAATAAGGGCAGCATCTATGGCACCTCATCAAACAGCAGGGCTTCAGCCTTCTTGCGCCCCCATAACAAATCACGATCGGTCGAAGGATTGTATCTGGTCGGCGGAAGTACTCATCCGGGGGGAGGCATTCCACTTGTTATACTGTCGGCTTTACACGCCACCGAACTAATCGAACGTTACGAATAGTTTGAAAGCCAATGTGGTTATTTCTCCCCCAGATTAATCACTTCCATATCCTGAAATTTACCCTTCGTGATAGAAAAGCGTACACAGGTACGATAGACTTGCGCCCCGTAATTGCCGGCCGCACCGGGATTTATAAACAGCATATTATCCTTATCCTGGTCACGACCAATCTTTAGAATATGCGTATGCCCACAAATAAATACATCAGGTAGGTTGCTCTCTATCTCTTCTCGTATCGGCAGGCAATATCGTCCCAGTGTTCCCCCAATGTGGGTCATCCAAATATCGATGCCATCACGCTCAAACCGCTGATGCAAGGGGAATTCCTGTCTGATAACCGTGCCGTCGATATTACCATATACGCCGATCAGGGGTGCAACTTTTCTAAGTTCATCAGCCACGTCTATCGTCCCAAAGTCACCGGCATGCCATATCTCATCGCAATCAGAAAAGTACTCAGCCACCTGTGGATCAAGATAACTGTGTGTATCCGAAATTAGACCAACCTTTATCATAGATAAATTAATTAACCCGTTACTCAACACATTAACTTCTATCGAATGTACAAAAAACAATCATCTCTAAAAATCTTTGTCCCAATAAAGTAACAACTTTTCTGCA
>DATGUX010000410.1:0-2995 GCA_035300985.1 Fodinibius sp. | reverse complement strand
GGACTCATCTATCACAACACCATTTTTTCTGATATAGCGCGTGGCGATAAAAAGACGGGCTATATCAAACAGATACGCCCCGATCATAAGATTGATGTTACGCTCCGCCCTATTGGATACGACAAAGTGGAAGGTCGTGCGGATACTATCCTGGATCGCCTCCAAGAATCACATGGTTATCTGGATTTGCATGATAAGAGTGATCCTACTGAGATCAAACAACGTCTGAGTATGAGTAAGAAAACCTTCAAAAGAGCGATTGGACTGCTTTATCGAAAGGATATTATCAATATTGAAGATGATGGCATCTATCTGGTGGAAAAAGAGAGCCGCTAACGGGAAATGCTGAATACTCGGGAATCCGTCTAAAGCACGGTAATTCATTTCAGCGTGTGATAGTGTGTTCGGATTTATTGCCTATCTCAACGGTTACGGCCTTACCCGGATCCGCTCCGGTCCCCCAAATGGCTACGGGCTCATTCCGTTGCAACACCATGGGATCACTGAAAACCTCCGGCATGCTGAGCTGGGCAAAGACCGACGGCATTATACCCAGGAATAAAAAAGCTATTGAAAACAGACTGCGGTTTAGCATAGATCGGGTCTCCTGATATTTTTTGGTTTAAACAATTGGCTGAGCTTATGGTTTATTCGTCAATAGCAATACAAGCCTTTATAAGGTCTAAATCAGGCCGCAATTATTGCGACTCCAGTTCATCAAGCGTAGCTTTCTGGAAGTAGAGCTCACGCACACCTTCGTAAAGTATGCCGACCGTACTGTCATTGGCCACCGTCATACAGGAATAGCCGTAGCCCTCGTTTTCATTCAGCAACAGCTGCTTCCCGTCGGGCCAGCTCATGCCATCGTCGGTGCTGAGCTGTATCATCATATTTTTGCGCGCCTCCGTGCTGTGGGGATTGGAAAACATCAGCCAGTGCTTGGAGGAGGTGTCCTGCGGAGCCGGAAACTGAATCAGGCTGGCCTGGGAAACCGGTTCGATCAGGGCCTCGCGGGAGGTGGGATGCTTCTGCCAGGTCTTTCCCAGATTGTCTGTAGTATAGACCGACCGGGCTCCTCCCCGATTGTCGCGCATATTCAGCATAAGCGAGCCATCGCTTAATTCCGCTACCTGAGCCTCGGTGGTATTGGATTTGGCCCCGGTGCCGATATCCCAGCTTTGGCCGTGATCTTTGCTGTAAATGATGGTGGAATAAGGCATTTCTTCCTCATCCTTAAACTGCGCCGGGAACACCAGCGTGCCGTCACTCATGGTAATGCCCTTTCCCGGCCCCTGCAGCAGCAGCTGCCACTCCGGCTTTTTAATCTGTTTGGTAATATTAATAGGCTCCGACCATGATTTGCCATCGTCTTCACTTTTGACCAGCACGAACTGTCCCGTCTCGCTGGGTTCAAGACCCGTGCCAGAGGCATTCCAGGCGCGCTGGCCGGGCATGCCGTGCGTCCAGAGTCCGGCCACCCAGATGGTTCCGGTTTGTTCATCCACCAAAATAGACGGATCCCCAACACCATTCTGATCCTCAGACAGCCCGCCCCACTCATCCATATCCATAATAACCTGCATGGGTTCCCAGCTTCTGCCGCCGTCGGTGCTGCGGTTGATACCCACGTCAATATCACCCTGCAGGTCGGCTGAGCTCTCATAGCGGATGTCATAAGCGGCAATGAGTGTGCCCTTGTTGGTCGTGACGAGACCGGGAATGCGGTAGGTATGCACGTCATCTTCTCCCCGTTGACGCAGGGCAATACCGACCTTTTTTGCTCCGCTGGGTGAGCCATTCCCCGGCACAATTTCCACCCCGCCCGATAGCTTTAAAGCATCCAAACCCGCATCCACCCTGTTCAGCAGATTAATGCCGGAATTGAGCGTGTAAGACACCCAAAAGTAGTTGGTTCCCGGCTGCAGGGACTGCTTACCGGAAAACCGAAGACTTTTCTCGGGTTGTTGGGGCTGACCAAAGGGTTGGTCCGTATTGAAAGTTGAGTCGGTGCCGGTATAAAAGACGGCTATTTGGTTGATGTCACTAAGATCTGTAGTGCCTTTGGTATTAACCGACAGGCTGCTCACTGATTGGCCTGTACTATCTATTTCAACGGCAATACGCAATACCGGATTCGCAGATTTACCGACCAGTACCGGGCTAATTTGCTGATGGGTGTTTACCGTTACTCTTTTATCGCGATCACAGGATGCGCCGTTAATAAATATAATGAATACTAAAAACAACGAAAGATTTCTCATAATGGTGAAATTATCAATATTTGCTGCAGGCAACTCAATATTTGCGTTTAAGTAAGTTATATGTCAAAAAAAAATTGATATGAGCAAGACGCTCGCGCTATTTTCTTGAAATGATTATTGATCATTGTAACTCAATATTCATGTCGAGAAGTGTTATAAAGATAAAAAAGTGCCGGCTTCGGAGTGCCACGAACGAAAGGATCGCTCATATACAGAAAATCCCAGCTAATCGAGATAAATCTCTATCTACAATGGTTTGGATTTATACAAAAATTCTCTGGCACAAATATAAAACCTGTACCAGAGAATAAGTAAAACGATTCTGATATTCGTGTCGGAATATATCAGTATCCCGGATTCTGTTCAATTTTATTGTTATGGCTCAGCGTACTTTCAGGAATGGGACACTACCAAGAGATATTCATCACCCTGATTATCCTGGAGTGGTGGAACCAATTCGAAGGCTTTACCAAAGCGGACCAAATCCCACCATCGCTTTCCTTCAAAGGCCAACTCCCGCAGGCGCTCCTGAATGTACAACGCCTCCGACAACTGCTTCAAATAATGGAAATTACTGCTTATGATTTTTTAGCCTCCAGGCGTATCTCCAGAAGCATTATGTTGAACATTAGTACAGATATCTACTCGAAAATTGACCTATAATGCTACTATCTTGATATTCTACCTCCCTTGAGCATTTATTTAGTCAAAATGATGGCATAAATTGGGAGACC
>DATGUX010000409.1:0-3729 GCA_035300985.1 Fodinibius sp. | reverse complement strand
ACAAAAAGGCCCTCGCGAGTCGTAAATGATTGGCGAGGGCTTTTTTATTATCGGTCAGTTAATATATTTCTCGACCTCTGCTTTCCAAGCCAGATAGCCCGGACCATTTAGGTGAAGGCCGTCTTCGGTATAATCAGGATTCAGCTTATCGTCCTTTGTGCCCATCACATCAAAAAGGTCGATATAGACCGCTCCTTTTGCGGCGGCCACCTTTTTTAAGCGCTGGTTGGCCTCTTTGATGTCAGATGTTTCATCCGTATGAGAGGGAAATTGCGTAAACTGATCGTTCACCGGCAAAATGCTTTGAATATATAGCTGCGTCTGTGGAGACGCTTGTTTAATACGATCAACGATCTTGGCATAATTAGCAACCACATAATCCACCGATCGATCGCCTGCCAGATCATTAACACCGATCATAATAAAAACTTTATCAGGATTAGATTCGGTCACTTCCTCCAGGCGATATAACACTCCATCGGTTACATCACCGGAAATGCCCCGATTCTTAATCCGTTTATTACCAAAAAGCTCGGCCCATTCGTTACCGTCGGTGATACTGTCGCCTAAAAAAATGATCTCGCCTTCGGCATTGGGCAGCTCTTTGAATAGCGTCATTTTGTGGTAATAGTAGGCTCCGAAATCCGGTTTCTGTTCTTTAGTCTGGGCGTAGCTGCTGCTCACGGAAAGAATGAGGGCTACTAAAATAGTTAATGGAAGAGTACCGTTTGTTGGCTTCATAATGTGATAGGTATGGAGTTAATAGATGTTTAAAAGAATGGTGGCACTTATAAATACGGGCCCGTTTTTACGTAAGTACACGCGGGGAAACTATCATTACTTTTTTTGGGCCAAGGCATAAATGCCTGTTCCCTTTTCGTTTTTGTCGTGCATATCCAGCTTCATCAAAATGAGCCCGACGGGCAACGTAAAAACATAATATACGGCCATTATCGGCAGCGCCCACAACTTAATTTTGTTCATCCATAACATGGGATATTTTATCAGCAGCTCCCAGGCCAAATGGCCTTTGGATCCGTAAGTATAGGCAATATCTACGGCAGTAAAGCCGGCGGACTCCAACTTCTGGCGAATATCGGCTTTGGAATAACCCACCCGGGCATGCTCATCTACAAATGAATCATCACCATCAGCATCCTCTTCAGAATAGATTGAGGGGGAATGCATTAAGAAATAGCCATCCGGACGCAGTGCTCTGTTAATATTTGCCATCACTTGTTCATCTTCCTCAATATGCTCCAGCACATCAATGCAGACGGCAAAATTAAAGGCTTCTTCATAATTAAGATCCAGCAGATCTGCTATTTCAAAAGAGATGCGCCCTTGCTTAATTTCTTCATCAAAGTAGTGCTGCGAGTCTTCCAGATAATCCGCTTTAACATCTATGGCCTTCACGGCTACCTTGGAAAAGCGATTGAGGATAAACCGGTCATATTGCCCAAAACCTGAGCCCGCATCCAATAACTTCCAATCACCCTGGCGATCGAGCTGAGAACCGTACTGCTTTAAAAGCTTCCGTACATACCAGCTGCGCAAGAAAAACAGATCAAGTATTCGATAAAAGAGGGTTCTTAGGAAATGACTATGACTGATAATATGGGCAAACCGGTCTTTGACCGGATCATAGGCAATGCGGCTCATCTATTAATTTTTGAGTTAATAAAGGGGAATTAAAGGTTATATAACGCACAAAGTAGCTAAAGGACTTTTTTAATATTAGGCCTGTGCTTTTTTTCACTGCGTTTTTGGATGAGTTCGCCCAAAAATCCAATCGAAAACAGTTAGGCGCCCAATACCATCATCATCACGCCGAACAGCAGTAATGGACGATCATCCAAATTGGCTCCAAAGACCAGCTTATCAACCGTAAGGTATAAGTTGATGAGGCCCCCGACAAAAAGAAATAAGAATCCAAGCGTACCAAAGAAGTGCATAGGCCGCTGCAGATATCGGTTAACAAATAATAGGGTCAGCAGATCAAGAAAGCCGTGCATAAAGCGGGAAATGCCAAACTTGGTTTTGCCATATTTACGGGGATGATGCTTTACCACCTTCTCGCCGATACGATCATACCCTTCTAACTTGGCTAAAAAGGGAATATAACGGTGAAGCTCGCCATATAGATAAATGTTGTCGATCACTTTGCGCCGGTACACTTTTAGCCCGCAGTTAAAATCATTTAGATCGATTTCTGTAAACAGTGAAGTTACTTTGTTGAAAAAACGAGAGGGAACCGTTTTAGTGAGTGGATCATGTCGCTTTTTCTTCCAGCCGCTGACCAGATCTAACTGCTGGTTTTTTAGCTGCTGGAGCATCAAAGGAATTTCAAAGGGATCGTCCTGTAAGTCAGCATCCATGGTTGCTACATAACGCCCGCTTGCTTTTTCGAAGCCCGCTTGCAAGGCCGGGCTTTTACCATAATTACGCTGCAGGCGAATTGCTTTTATATGGGCTTTTAAGCCGCATAACTCTTTGATTATTTTCCAGGACCCATCTGATGAGCCATCATCAACAAAAATAATTTCGTAGCCGGGTAGTTCAGCCAGCGCCTCATCTATTTGCTTGGAGAGCTCTTTTAAAGAACCTTCTTCGTTATAAAGAGGTATAACCACGCTTAATTCGACATCCGAATGCTGTAGATCTTTTTCAGACAAAGTTTTCTTATCTATTTTATCGCAAAGAGTTAGAAAAAATCCCTCAGAACATGTATTATTAAAGGCAAAGATACACTTTTAGATTTGCTATGAAAAAACTTTATTACTCTATAGGCGAAGTCAGTGAAATTACGGATGTCGATGCTCATGTGCTGCGTTATTGGGAGTCAGTCTTTGACGAACTAAGTCCCAAAAAAAACAAGGCCGGCAACCGGACCTATAAAGAAAAGGACATTGAGACGGTTGTAAAGCTCAAGGAGCTGATCCAGGAAAAAAAATACAGCACAAAGGGAGCACAGCAGGTGCTTAAAGAAAAACCTGAGCAGGGAAAAGGCCGGAAAGAAGTACCCGTACCTTTGAAAAAGGATTTGAAAGAGATCCGTGTTTTTCTCAATAACCTGCTGGAGAAGTTATAGCCCGGCCTTTTTACCTGCAACGGATTAAGTAATTCCTTATAACCCCTGATTTTTTCTGCTATGACTCTTAGTGAACTATCTTTTGGTCCATTTCACTTATATACAATTGAAACCGGCC
Source organism: Fodinibius sp. (assembly GCA_035300985.1). Lineage (GTDB taxonomy): Bacteria > Bacteroidota > Rhodothermia > Balneolales > Balneolaceae > Fodinibius. The sequence continues at coordinate 520 of DATGUX010000409.1, read as the reverse complement.
GTTTTTGGCTGGACGGCGGGGCTATGTTCGGCGTGGTTCCCAAAACGTTGTGGTCGCGTCAAATCCAGGCCGATGAGAAAAATCGCATCCCGATGGCTACGCGCTGCCTGCTCATTGCTTCCGAAAATACCGACCGCACCTACCTGATTGATAACGGCTGCGGCACTAAGTTTGGGGAAAAGATGGAAAAAATCTACCAGCTGGATCATACGCACAGCAGCCTCACCGATTCGCTCAACTCCCACGGCTTCGAATCCGGCGATATTACCGATCTGATCTTAACGCATCTGCATTTCGATCACTGCGGCGGTACAACCTACTATGATGATACGGGAGAGCTTCGGCACACTTTTCCAAAGGCCTCATACCATGTGCCCCGCAAGCACATGGAAACGGCAACCGATCCAAACGCTCGCGAGAAGGCCAGCTTTTTGCCCGATAACATTCAGCCTATTGCCCAGTGGGACAAGCTGAATCTTGTGGAAGAAAGCCACACATATGAAGAGGGACTGGAAGCACT
>DATGUX010000408.1:0-10707 GCA_035300985.1 Fodinibius sp. | reverse complement strand
CCGCTCATCGGATTGATCGTACCCATCCTGCTGCTGATTGGCGGCAAGCAATTTGGCGTATCCTCTAACTTGCGCCATACCTGTGCGGCCTGTATGCCGGGCAAGATCGAATTTTTCCAGTACGACTGGAAGAAAGCCGGCGGCTGGAATCTGGTATTTATCGGTGGCACGATACTGGGGGGCTTTATCGGAGGAGGGCTGTTGGGTAATCCTGATCCCATTCAGCTTGCGGCACCAACGATTGCCGAATTGAAGGCGCTTGGTATCAGCGACTTTTCCGGGATGATGCCCAAAGACCTGTTTAGCTGGGGAAATCTGGCCAGCTTGCAGGGCCTCATCGTAATGGTTGCCGGCGGATTCCTGGTTGGCTTCGGAGCCCGCTATGCCGGCGGCTGTACCTCGGGACATGCGATTAGCGGCCTTGCTGACTTGCAACTCGCCTCTCTGTTGGCTGTCATCGGATTTTTCATCGGCGGACTGGTTATCACTTATGTAGTGTATCCAATTTTATTATAAATACAATCAACGTTAGAAAATAATGAAGAAATATTTTAGCTATCTGGCGGCCGGAGTGTTCTTCGGCTTTATATTGGTCAAGTCTGAGGTTGTCTCCTGGTTTCGGATTCAGGAAATGTTCCGGTTTGATGCCTTCCACATGTACGGTATCATCGGAGTAGGAGTGGTGGTTGCCATGCTTTCCATTCAGATCATCAAGAGGTTTAATGTGAAAGACCATGCGGGCAGGTCCATCAGCATTCCTCCTAAAGATTCGAGTCAAATTACCCGCTATCTTTTGGGAGGAACGCTGTTTGGGCTTGGATGGGCGCTTACGGGAGCCTGTCCGGGACCGCTGTTTACGCTGGCCGGCGCCGGTTACGGAATTATTTTAGTGCCGATTGCAAGTGCTGTTCTCGGAACCTATGTTTATGGTATATTACGGCCGAGGCTGCCTCACTAAAGACCCAATGAATAGAGATCTTTGAAATACGTCCTTAGGAGGGGTTAGGAGAGATAAAAACATAGGTATTTCAAAGCTCCCTGAATATTTAACACAAAAAGGTGAATCATTATGTATTTTGAACAGATATTTGATCCCAAATTGGCGCAGTATGCTTACTTAATCGGATGTCAGGCTACGGGCGAAGCCATTATTATTGATCCCATGCGTGATCTGGATCAGTACCATGAGCTGGCGGAGAAGGAAAAGTTAGAGATTGTGGCTGCCGCCGATACCCATATTCACGCTGATTATATTTCTGGTCTGCGGGAGCTTGCCGAAGAGGGCGTCAAAATTTATGCCTCCGATGAAGGGGGCGAAGACTGGAAGTATGAGTGGCTCAAAGGCAGCAGATACGATTGCCGGCTGCTGACCGACGGCGATACCTTCAGCCTGGGCAACATTAAATTTGATGCAGTACACACCCCCGGCCACACGCCCGAATCACTGAGCTACCTGGTTACCGATGGGGCCGCCACCGATCAGCCGATGGGTATCCTGACCGGCGATTTTGTATTTGTAGGCGATGTCGGCCGTCCCGACCTGCTGGAGACCGCTGCCGGCCAGGAAGGAGCCATGAAGCCCGCCGCAAAAGAACTTTTTCAGTCGGTGCAGGATTTCAAAAGTTTACCGGAATATCTGCAGGTTTGGCCGGCCCACGGAGCAGGGAGTGCCTGCGGAAAAGCCCTGGGAGCCGTACCCGATTCGACGGTGGGCTATGAGCTGAAGTTTAGCCCGGCTTTTAAAGCTACCGGCAGCGAGCAGCAGTTCGTTGATTTTATTCTGGATGGCCAGCCCGAGCCGCCGCTCTACTTTGGCCGCATGAAAACACAGAACAGAGACGGCGCGCCGGTGCTGGGGCGGCTGCCGGTGCCCGACAAAATTTCTGTCGGGCAGATGATCGACAGTGGAGGCGTAATTGTGGATACCCGCGATAACTCGGATTTCATGAAGGGTCATATTCCCGGCTCGCTGCTGGCCTGTTTCGATAAAAATTTTAACACCATTGCCGGCTCTTATGTCGATGCCGACTCAGATATCTATTTGATCATTGACGAGGCCAACCTGGAGCAGGCCGTTCGCGATCTGATTCGGGTAGGCCTGGATAATATTAAAGGCTATGCCACACCTGCTGAGCTTAACGACTGGGACGGGAAACTTGAAGTGACAGAGGCCGTCGGTTTCGGTGCCGTGAGCAGGCATAAAGACGATGCTGATGTTCAGGTGCTGGATGTGCGCAAAGCAACCGAGCATGCCGAAGGGAATGTGCCCGGCGCGATTAATATTGCTCACACGCGCCTGGCCGACCATCTGGATGAGCTGCCGAAAGATAAGCAGCTTTATGTTCACTGCGGGAGCGGACAGCGGGCCTCCTACGCCAGCGGACTTCTCGCGCGCAACGGGTTTAATATCCGGTGGGTGGACGATATGTTTACCAACTGGGAGAAAAGCAGCGGTTAATATTTGTTGGCTCCTCCTGTTGTTTTCAACCTTGGTGATGCCCGTTATTAATTTTGCACAGACTATAGGAGCGATAATTTATAGAGATCGTTACAGAAAGCTTATTCACAGTTCTGAGGAAGTTCTGCTTCCGTTTTGCAGTATTAACCAATAGGGAACAGAAGCGCAGGTTTCTGCGAAGGGATCTGAGAAATAATAAATGGACAATCAATAACGAATACACGATTGATCAATAACTTTAAGGGAATCATACACGCATCCAACATAGGTACAAGGCCGATCAGCAGGTAAATCCTTGACCCTAATCTTAATCAGTAACCGCATAACTATATGATTTTAGCCTGGCTCGGAGCTTTAATGGTCGGATTGTCTTTAGGCCTGCTGGGATCAGGTGGCTCTATCCTTACCGTACCGCTGCTTATATATTTGGTGGGAGAGCAGGAAAAGGTAGCTATTGCCGAATCGCTGGGAATAGTAGGTGCCATCAGTGTGGCGGGCTTTATCCCTTACGCGCTAAAAAAGCGAATCGACTGGAAGAGCGTTATTCTCTTCGGCATCCCCGGTATGGCGGGAGCTTATCTGGGAGCCTTTGCCTCACACTACGTCTCGTCCACTTTCCAGCTGCTGCTTTTTGCCGCCGTCATGCTGGCCGCATCGGTTATGATGTTCCGGGAAGAACGTCCCCGCCGATCCGAGGAGAAGGGTAGCAGCATAGCCTGGTGGCTTATTGCGTTAGAGGGTTTGGCCATTGGCATTTTGACCGGCTTGGTCGGCGTGGGCGGGGGCTTCATGATTGTACCTGCCCTGGTGCTGCTGGGCGGTCTGTCGATGCATATAGCCGTAGGTACCAGCCTGGTTATCATTGCTATGCAAAGTGCCACGGGCTTCATCAAATATCTGGATGTTCTGGATAAGCTGAGCCTTTCTGTGAATGTTAATCTGATGCTCATTTTCGGGCTGATCGGTGCGGCAGGCAGCATCATAGGACGAACCATCGGTTCTAAAATATCTAACCGGGGGCTTCGTAAAGGTTTTGCAATGTTTTTGGTGCTGATGGGAGGTTATATCATTTATATGAATGTATAGGATATCCCAGATACCGTATAAAGAATAGGCTACTAAAAAAAGAAGCTGAGGACCAGAGCAATGGTAAAACCGGTTACTGATATAATGGTTTCCATTACGGTCCATGACTGCAAGGTCTCTTTTTCGGATAGCCCCAGATATCGGTTTACAAGCCAGAATCCGCTGTCATTTACGTGAGAAAGAACGGTGGCTCCTGCTGCGATTGAGAGTACTACAAGAGCCTTATGCGGTTCGGAGAGTGCAAATTCACTAATAATCGGAGACATGATCCCGGCTGCAGTAATCATAGAAACGGTTGCTGACCCCTGGGTGATTCGTACCGTACAGGCGATGAGGTAGGCCAGCACAATGGCGGGAAATCCCAGATCGGCCATGCTGTCGGCCATCATTTTTCCAATTCCGCTGTCAATCAAAACTTGTTTGAATACACCGCCGGCTCCTGTGATCAGAATGATGATACCCGCGGGTTTAAGGGCTTCCATACTGAGATCAGATAACTGGCTGCGGGTGGTGCCTCGGCGGGTCCCCAACCAGTAAAGGGCCATAAGAACGGCAAGCAGCAAGGCAACAAAAGGATGTCCTAAAAATGAAAATATTTCTGTGATTGCTCCCTGCTGCAGTACACCAGCACCTGCAAGTGCTTCGGTAAGTGTATTGCTTAAGATAAGGAGCAGAGGAATGCTGATAATCGAAACGATCAGTGTAAAAGAAGGAAGAGCAGATTGAGCGTCCGAGGTCTCATCTATATCCATATATTCGGGTACTTCTGCATCTATTTTGCTGCTGATGTACCCGCCAAAAACCGGACCTGCGAGTATTACCGCCGGTATACCTATGATAAAACCAAATAAAATCACCCAGCCTAAATCGGCATTCACAATTTCGGCAACAGCAATGGGGCCGGGAGTGGGCGGAATAAAACTGTGCGTAACTGCAAGGCCCGCCAGGAGTGGAATGCCGTAATATAACAGGGACTTCCCGGTATCGCGGGCAAGGGCATACACAAGCGGCACCAGGATAATAAATCCCACATCAAAAAATACGGGAATAGCTATAAAAAAGCCGGTGAGCGTCAAGGCCCAGGAGGCATTGTCTTGACCGAATTTTTGCAGCAGTGTTTTCGCCAGCGCTTCAGCACCGCCGGAATGTTCCAGGATCTGTCCGAAAATAGCGCCGAGGCCCACTACGGTTGCCACAAAACCCAGCGTTCCGCCCATGCCCTCTTGTATGCTTTCAATAACAGTGCCCGCGGGCATCCCGGCTGCAAGCCCCACAAAAATGCTGGATATAAGAAGTGATATAAATGCATTGATTTTAAATTTTGTGACCAAAAACAGGAGAAGGCTAATGCCCCCGAAGGCAGCCAGCAGCAGTTGAGTGTCCATATATTATATATTGTACATTAGCTGTCAGTTTCCACTGATTTTTTTGCAGAGGGAACGTACTATTTCCGCCGGGCTTTGATCGATGTTAACAGTGATGGCCTGAGCGGGTTCCTCGAGCGCATCGAATTGTGAGGCTAACAGTTCTTCGGGCATAAAATGACCGTCACGCTGGTTCATGCGCTTGAGAATTAGTTTTTCAGGGCCTTTCAGATAGATAAACTGCACCGGTATTTCCGGCGGCGCGAGGACTCGACGGTACGATCTTTTGAGTGCTGAACAGGCCAGTATGGCACCACCTTCCTGTTCCCATTGGGCTATATTTTTTCGCAATCTTTGCAGCCAGGGCCACCGGTCTCGGTCGTTGAGTGGTTGGCTGCTTTCCATTTTGGTAATATTTTCTTGGGGATGAAAATGGTCGGCATCAAAAAACGGCAGACGCAGTTCCCGGGCCAGTTTTGAACCGATCAACGATTTTCCGGCGCCGCTTACTCCCATTACAATGTAAACCATGCATGTTATTTCTTTATATTAGTTGTGAAATAGCATAAAATAGTTCGAATAGTCAAATAACGCTTATACAAGCGCTGATTAATTTTTTGCTTTTCAAGTTAAGTTCTTCACCCAGTACCTTTTGGTAACAGGAGAAGCACTCGCATACCGGATGTGAGTAAATATAGATTCGCCGATCATTCTTTATCTTCCTTTTTGCCAATAGCATAGAAAAACTTCCAGTAGCGGAAATACCACTCACTGGTAAAGGACAAAGAAAAGGAATGCTTTTTTAGCAGTGTACGCATTTCAGACGCCGATCGGGTGTTGATATGTTCTGCTCCCGTTTTGCTGATCAGCCAGTTAATCGGGCGAAAGCCGCCGCTGCGGTTCCAGTCCAATACAAATAGCGCCCCGCCCGGCTTTAAGCTGCGGTAGCATTCATTCAGCACCTGCGGTTGATTGGGGTAGTTATGAAAGGCGTTGAGGCAAAATATTTTATCGAAAGCAGCGGCGGGAAAGTCAATAGATCCGGCCGGAAAGGAGGTGAAAACGGTATCTTTTTGTGTGGCTAATCGGTTACGGGCATATTGCTGCATCTTGGCCGAGATATCATTCAACACCAGTTTCTGGAATGTATCTCCCCGATCAATAATGTGTTGTGCCAGCAGACCGGTTCCACAGCTCAGGTCGAGAATGACTTCGCCAGGAGCGATCGACACTTCTGCAAGAAATTTCTGATGGGTATGTGTTAAGTAACCCGACCAGCGTGTCTCATAATTGTCAGCCCTTTTGCCATAAATTTGGGCGGTTTGTGATAATAGAGAAGAATTCATGCAATAGTTTTTGTATATAGATAATATTCATCCGTTGTCGATGAGGCTATACGATAGCTTATAGGTATATATTATAAAATCTTAAGACAAGAGTTTATGGGGAACAGACTAAGTTATACAGTAGTATAACTATTATTAGCCTAAAAGCTCGTTTTCTTAAGTAAACGGCCGAAGACTTAATTTAAATTTAATCACCAAGGTTATGCGTCTGTTTACATTTCTTACAACTATAATGTGTTTTGTACTGCTTCCTTTTGTGGGCATATCCCAACAGCCCGCCGATACATCTGAAACCATACCTCAAGGCTGGGAGCTAAGGTTTGACGAACCATCATCTACTATGGAAGAGATCACTTTTTCTAACAAAGAAAATGCTCTTCACATAAAATCAGGGCCGGCAGCAATCTATTATAAGCCCGAAATGATGGCGTCGGGCACATACAGTCTGAGTGGAACTTTCACACAGCTTGAAAAGGGGAAATATCCTGAAGCCTATGGCCTTTTTACAGGCGGAAAAAACTTGCAGGAAGAAAACCAGCAGTACCTGTACTTTCTGGTTCGCCAGGATGGGAAGTACCTTATCAAACGCCGGACCGGTGCCGAAACTGAGACAATAGTCGACTGGACGGAAAGCGAAGCCGTACAGCCTATGGATGATGATACCGGACCGACAGAAAACCGACTGGAGATTAAAAAAGAGGAAAGCGGAATTGCTTTCTTAATCAACGGGCAGGAAGTGGAGCGTATGGGGCTTTCTGAGCTCAGCTACCTCGAAGGAATGGTCGGGCTCCGTGTCAATCACAACTTAAATGTGGAGGTAGAGCAGTTTGAGTTGTCCGGTGGAATGGAGTAAAATAAATCGGTCATTTCATGATATTCATAATCCTCCCGGATTTCTAAAAACGGGAGGATTGTACTTGCTATGCGACTACATCCTTCTCTTTCTTCTTTTTATCAACGGCCACAGCCTCTTTTTCAGGCTCAATGCGCCGGCCGGCTTTTTGGGAATAGACATAGGTAAACTCTGCTCCCAATAGTAGTATGATGGTTGAGTAGTAAATCCACAGCAGCAGGATTACCAGAGAGCCGGCCGCACCGTAAGCATTACTGAGGGAGCTGTTGCCCAAATAGAAGCCGATAAGGTATTTCCCCAGCGTAAACAGGAGGGTACTGGCCAGTGCTCCTTTCCATACATCACGCCATTCAATGCGGGCATCCGGCAGTATTTTAAAAATCATGGCAAAAACTAAGGTGATGACGAACAAAGAAATGCCTAAATGAAGGGCAGAAACGATGTAAAAAGCCCCGCCCGACAATACTTGAGTAAGTACGTTATTAAAAACGACGATCACCGTATCCGTTATCAGCGATGCCAGCAGCAAAAAGCCTATGCTGATAACGATGGAAAGTGAAATAAGCCGGCTGATAAGAAAATCCCACAGGCTGAGATCGGGTTTGACTTCAACATTCCAGATGGTGTTGAGGGCGGTTTGTAATGAAGCAAAAACGGTTGTTGCACTAAATAACAGGGTGCCTACGCCTACCATTTTAGCAATAATTGAAGTTCCCAGTCCCTGTGCATTGGCCATTACCCTTTGAACGATGGCCGCATTTCCCGCTCCTGACAGATACGCTATTCGATCCAGCAGCGTTTCGCGAACAACATCATCGCTGTATAATGCACTGCCAATGGTCATCGAAATAATGAAAATGGCGGGAAGAGAAAAGATCGTATAAAATGCAATTGAAGCGCTGTAAGTCATAGCGTCATCATCAATGAACTTGAATATAGCCTTTTTTACGATTTCCCAGTATTGCATCATGCTTTGATTATATGGAGGGTGAGTTGTTATTTAAATTTTGTTAAAAGTTTAATTGGATATAAACTATAATGAAAAATATATTAGTTTGGCTTAAACGGCCATTATAAGCATAAGGATATATCTATATTTATCTAAAACAAATTATAAGGAGACCGTAATCCATAATTTTTATAATCATATTGTATGATGATCAGATACAGAACATTATTTTCTTTAATCTTATTATTCATTTTTGGACTAAATTCCGGGCAGGCACAGAATCCTTCAAGCCAGAAGGCGGCTTTTAAAGATAGACCCAAGTTGGTAGTCGGAATTGTGGTCGATCAGATGCGCTATGATTATTTGCCTCGCTACTGGGATAAATTTGAAGCCGGCGGCTTTAAGCGGCTGATAACGCAGGGCTATAACTTCAAAAATAACCACTATAACTATTTTCCTACTTATACCGGTCCGGGCCATGCGGCTATATATACGGGCACTACTCCATCGGTAAATGGTATTGTAGGCAATTCGTGGTACGATCGGTCTATCGATAAGAAAATGTATGTGGTATCCGACACTACCGTGACCTCCGTAGGAACAGATGCGGATAAGGAGGTCGGACAAATGTCGCCGGCCAATTTGCTGAGTACAACGGTAACAGATGCTTTAAAGAATGCAGATAAAAACAGTAAGGTTATAGCTGTTTCGATTAAAGACCGGGCGTCAGTGCTGCCGGGCGGGCACCTGGCTGATGGTGCTTATTGGTATGATGGGGAGTCCGGAAATTTTATCAGCAGCTCCTGGTATATGGATGCGCTTCCTCAGTGGGTCCGGAATTTTAACGAAGAAGGATTAGCAAAGGAACTCAGCCAAAAAACCTGGAATACCCTGCTGCCCATAGAAGAATATGAAGAAAGTAATCCGGATGATTCGCCTTATGAAGGAGCATATAGCTGGGAAGAAACACCCACCTTCCCACATGAATTAGCTAAAAGTGGTCGAGAATCATATGGCATTATCAGCGCTTCGCCCTTTGGGAATACGCTGGTCAAAGAACTGGCTAAACAGGCACTGGATGCGGAAGCTTTAGGCACCAATGAAGCTACGGATTTCCTAAGCATCAGTTTTTCATCGACCGATTATATTGGCCATCAGTTTGGCCCCCATTCCATAGAGGTACAGGATACCTACCTTCGCCTTGATCGCGATTTGGCTGATTTATTCAATTATCTTGATCAAAAGGTAGGGAAGGGAAATTATATGGTCATGCTCACGGCCGATCACGGGGCCGTGGATGTGCCGGCCGAGCTGATGGATAAAAAATTGCCGGGCGGCTACTTTAACAGTGGCAATGTTATAAAAGCGCTGAAACAATATATGCACGAACAATACGGCAAAGAGGAGTGGATTGAAGCATATACAAACCAGCAGGTTTATCTCGACCGGGATCTTATCAAAGCTGAAGGCATGGTGCTTCAAGAGGTGCAAGATAATGCAGCCAATTTTCTACGCCACTTTGATGCGATAAAATCGACTAATACAGCCCATAATTTGCAGTATGAAAACTATACTGAAGATTACCAGGCCATGTATCAGCGAGGATTTTTATTCGACCGATCAGGGGATGTGTATATTCAGTTAAAGCCGGGCTACTTAGGTTCCAGCAGCCATACCGGAACCTCACATGGCTCGCCCTATACTTATGATACTCACGTTCCCCTATTGTTTTACGGATGGAATGTGCCGCAGGGCGAAACCTCCCGCAAGACATTTATTCCACAAATTGCTCCAACTATTGCAACCATGCTGGGTATTCCCCTGCCAAGCGGCACACCGGCTAATGTACTTATGTTTTCAGATTAGAGAGTGCCGTTGATGAATTTCCCTAAACTAAAACCAAGCCAAACAAATAGCAGGCCCAGCATCAGGCTGGCCCCGGCATAAAGAAAGGCGTAACCGCTATGTTCTTTTTGAAGCAGTGAAAAGAATTCAAATGAAAAAGTGGAAAAGGTTGTAAATCCGCCGCAAAAGCCGGTAGCCAGTAACAGACGCATCTGTTGGCCTATATTTTCTGTAAGAGACAAGGCCATAATGATTCCTATTAAAAGAGATCCAAGCAGGTTAACGGTGATGGTGCCAAAGGGAAAAGGGAACGGCCACTGTTGCTTTATGAGGTATGAAATAAGATATCGGCCGATGCTTCCTAAAAAACCGCCTATGCCAACAATTAGAACTGATTGGAGCATGATATTCCTGTGTACTATGGTTTGAGGGAGTTAATGGAACAGGAGTTATCAGTCGGAGCCGACGGTTAAGGGCGAACTCCATCGCCATAATGCTTACGGTTGCATTTTTACTGGCAGCCGGATGCTTTTGCTTCCGGATTGGGTAAAAGTGATGGTGATATTGACGGAATCTCCTTCTGCCAGATTGTGGTTTAGATTTGTAAGCATAATATGCAGGCCTCCGGGTTGCAGATATAGATCTTTACCGGCTTCAATAACCAGGTGAGTGACCGGCCGCATGCCTGAAATACCATTTTCTCCTTTAAATGATCTGTGGATGGCAGCTTCTTTGGAAGCCTGAGCCGTTACACTTTGTACGGTATCGGCGGTAGCAGTGCTGTTGCTAATGCTCAGGTAAGCAGC
>DATGUX010000407.1:0-7553 GCA_035300985.1 Fodinibius sp. | reverse complement strand
CTTTAACCCTTTTGGTCAGGTCTTTAACATTGTGATAGGGCGTTTTGGCAATGAGAATGGTTTCCTGATCTTCGACGATCTTTCCTTCCCATCGATAGATAGATTCCATGCCGTCAACAATATTGACGCATGCGGCCAGTTTTTCTTCAACCAGTTTGCGACCGATGGATTGGGCCTCTTCTTTACTGCCGGTAGTGATATATACAAGACGCAGGTTCAAGAACATGTCAAGCAGACTTAATTTTAAATTTATTATAGAAGATCCAAAGCTACAAAAATCCTAAAATGACTCATAGTATTATTTAAACCTATCAGTAATTATTTGAGTTGAAGAAAGAATTTTAAAACCGTATTTTTCGTGGCTATTAATCCCCTGCAGAAGTCATTTTTAGCAGGGCCGTTATATATCTGCGAGAGTGGCGGAATTGGTAGACGCGCTAGATTTAGGATCTAGTGCCTTATAGGCGTGGGGGTTCGAGTCCCCCCTCTCGTACACAACTAAAGTTGAACATCTTACCGTTTTAATAAAATACTTTTTGGAGTAGCTTGTGGAAATAACTGTAAACGATATTACCTCTGTAGATAAAGAAATTATTATTTCGGCCCAGCGTAAAGATCTGGAACCGAAGTTTAAGGAAGCGTATAAAAAATACCGCGGGCAAATTAATATGCCCGGCTTCCGTCCCGGAAAAGTGCCGCTCAAGATCATTGAGAAGCGATTTGGTGATGAAATTGAGCGTGAAGAGATCAGCAATTACGTTCAGGAAGTATTTGAGGGCGAGGTGGTACCCGAGTATGAACCGATCGGGGAAAGCCAGATGCTTGATCTGAATTGGGAAAATGACGAGCTGGAAGCTACGTTTAAAATAGGAGCACGTCCCGATTTTGAGATGGCTGATCTCGAATCAATCTCAGTCGATCAGCTGGTGCACGATGTTACCGACGAAGAAGTTGAAGAAGAGGTTGAGCGTCAGCTTGAGCAGCAGGGTAACTGGGAAGAAGTTGAGGAGGAGATTACCGACAAAAGCCGCGTCACGGTAGATGCTATTCCGCTGGAAGAAGGAGAACCGGATGAAGAGAATGCCGCCGAAGAGGTCATAGACCTTACGCAGGAGGATTCAGCCCAATTTCGTGATGATCTGGTAGGGCATGCTACCGGCGATGAAGTGGAGGTCGAGATTGGACATGAGGATCACAGCCACGATTTCAAGCTTGTCATCAAAAAGGTTGAAAAGCTTCATAAAGCTGAGCTTACGGATGCTTTTGCCAAAGAGCAGAGCAATGAGGAAGCCAAAAACACCGATGAGTACAGAAGCCTGATCAAAAGCCGTATCCAGAACTACTACGATCAGTCGGCCGATGATCTGTTCAAGAACGATGTTGTCGATTCTATTGTTGATAAACATGATTTCGAAGTACCGGAGGTCTTCCTGAGCCAGGTAAAGAATCAATATGTAGAGCGTGTTAAGCAACAATCACAGGGGGAACTTCCGCCCGGCTTTGATGCTGAAGAGTATAAGGAAAATATGCACGATCGAGCCCTGCGTGATGCCCAGTGGTTCTTCCTGAATGAAAAACTGCAGGAAAAATTTGATGATATTGAAATAAAACCCGAAGATATAGACGAGCATCTGCAGATGCAGGCCGCTCAATACGGCGTTACTGTTGATCAGATGCGTAATATCTTTGCCCAGAATCCACAGCAGCTTGAAAGTCTTCGCAATAGCATCCGCGAGGACAAAGTATTTGACAAGCTGAAGGAAGTGGTTGAAATTAATGAAATAGATAAGGAAAGCTATCAGGATAAGCACGACGAGCAGATAGACGCCTGATAAGGACTTACGAAATTAACTTTAGCATTACGAACCTATATTTTATGAACAAGCAACCTTTATACGAAGCGCCTGTTGACGGGGATACCGACTTTTCCCGGATTCAAAATAATAGTCTGGTCCCCATGGTCGTTGAAAAAACCGAAAGGGGCGAGCGAGCGTTTGACATCTATTCGCGACTGCTTAAAGATCGGATTATTTTCTTGGGAACGCCGGTAAATGATGCTGTTGCCAGCTCTATTGTTGCCCAGCTGCTTTATTTGCAGGCCGAAGATCACGAGAAAGATATTAATTTATATATTAACAGCCCCGGTGGTGTTGTATCGGCCGGATTGGCCATTTATGATACCATGCAGTACGTCAGCTGTGATGTGGCTACCACCTGTGTAGGTATGGCCGCTTCAATGGGTGCCGTGCTGCTGGCCGGCGGATCAGCGGGTAAGCGGAACTTATTACCCAATTCAAGAGTTATGATCCACCAGCCGCTTGGTGGTGTGCAGGGGCAGGCCAGCGATATAGAAATCGAGGCCCAGGAGATCCTGCGCATTAAAAATCTGTTGATGACCATACTTTCAGAACACAGTGGTCATGATGCGGACAGAGTAACGGAAGATGCCGATCGTAATAAATGGATGAGTGCCGAAGAGGCCAAAGAATATGGATTGGTTGATAATATTATGGAGAGCAAGAAGCACGAGGACGAGTAATTTCTAAACAGGTCAGCTTAAGATCATGAGTGATAAAGAGCAAAATAATAACGATAACTCGATTCACTGTTCCTTTTGCGGGCGGTCGAGCCATGAAGTGAATAGCATGGTTGCCGGCCCGGAGGATGTATATATTTGTGACCGTTGTGTTGCCGATGCCTCAGGTATAGTGAAGAGTGATCTGGCCTCTATGGCCAAAAAACGCGAAAAAAAGTATCAGCCGCTGCTTAGACCGGCTGAAATTAAGGCCGGACTTGATGAATATGTCATTGGTCAGGAGGAAGCGAAGAAAACGCTATCGGTAGCGGTTTACAATCACTATAAGCGTATTTCCTCTGAGCTGCAGGATGAGTTTGACGATACCGAAGTAGAGAAGAGTAATATTATGCTGCTCGGTCCAACAGGTTGTGGTAAAACGCTGCTGGCCCGCACAATGGCTGACATTATTGATGTGCCTTTTACCATTGCCGACGCTACCGTGCTTACCGAAGCCGGTTATGTAGGCGAAGATGTAGAAAGCATTCTGTCGAGCCTGCTGCAGTCGGCTGACTATGATGTGGAGGAAGCTAAGCGCGGAATCGTTTATATCGATGAAGTAGATAAGGTAGCCCGTAAGAGCGACAATCCGTCTATTACCCGTGATGTTTCCGGTGAGGGCGTACAACAGGCTCTGCTGAAGATTCTGGAAGGCACTGTTGCGAACATCCCTCCCAAGGGAGGACGCAAGCATCCGGAGCAAAGCTTTATTCAGGTAGATACTTCGGAGATATTGTTTATCTGTGGCGGAGCATTCAGCGGCCTTGAGCAACTTATAGCCAAGCGACTGTCGGTTAGCTCATTAGGGTTCCACTCAGAAAAGCAGGTAACCTTTGATAAGGATGATCCCGATATTTTCACTTATGTTGAGGCCGAAGACCTGCAGCGTTTTGGACTCATTCCGGAGCTTATCGGCCGGTTGCCCGTGATTTCAGGACTGCATCAGCTCTCAAAAGGGGCAATGATTGAAATTTTGGTTAAACCCAAAAATGCACTCACTAAACAGTATAAAAAGCTGTTTAAGATGGAAGGCGTTGAGCTGAACTTCGAGGATGAGGCACTTGAGCTTATCGTTGAAAAAGCACTGAAACGCAAGACCGGTGCGCGTGGCCTTCGTTCTATCATGGAATCGTCTATGCTGGATATCATGTTCACGCTCCCATCCATGAAAAATATTGAACGTTGCATTATAACCAAAGAAACCATTGAGGATGAAGCTCCGCCGGTATATGAGAAACGGAAAGCCTCTGCCTAAATAAAATATCAAAATATGGATTTGAAGGCATCATCATTCGGTGATGCCTTTTTTATTTTGTAAAATGTGCAAGCTTAAGGTCTGTTTGTTAATTTAGAATCGATGGATGAGTATATAGATGGAAAATGAATATACGGAAGGTGAGAACTTCAATCGAATAGACTATACTGATCGTAATCTTTTAAAGCGTGAGTACTTAAATTGCAGCTTCCGCAACTGCGATTTTTCAAATTTAACCCTTTCCGGAATAAGATTTGACACATGCACATTTTCAGGCTGCAATATGAGTATGACTAACCTGGTAGATACAGGATTACAAGACACTGAATTTAAAGGCTGTAAAATGGTGGGTTTAAATTTTGAAAATTATAGCTACTTTGGTCTGTCAGTTCACTTTGATGGGTGCAACCTTAATCATGCTTCTTTTTATAAAGCCCAATTACAGAAAACATTATTCGTGGATTCAACGCTGCAAGAAGCTATTTTTTCGGGGTGCAATCTAAGAAAATCAACATTTAAGGGCTGTAATCTTGATAGAACCATATTTGAAGATACGGTATTAGAAGAGGCTGACTTTCGTACATCCTATAATTACTCCATCAATCCGGTCAATAATCGCATTAAAAAGGCAAAATTTTCTCTGCCGGAAGTCATAGGCCTTTTGGATACATATGATATTACCATCGATTGAATACTGTGGTGATTAGAGATATGTTGCAAGACCTTGGGAAGTTGATCCAGAATCAAGTTAAACGGATAAGTCTGAAGATATGCTGAGCAGACGATTCTTAAAAAACATAGCCTTTCCGGGAAGGTATTAAACATTTAAAAGATGAACCGGTAGCTTTAAAACCGCACCTCATATATTTTAAACGGCTCGTATGAAACTACACCTAAGCTCAAATAGAATTAATGTAGCCCTTATTGGCTTGTTCTTTTTGCTGGGGCTTGGGTCCTTTGTTTACAACCAATATTTAATTAATCGTATACTGCAGCAGGAAAGGTCGGGTATAAAACTTTGGGCTAAAGGGGTTGAATACACCAGCAGTCCGCAGCAGGACAAAATTAGCCGCGACCTGTTGAAAGTTGCCGATTATTTGCGCACCCGGCCGACCATACCCGATAGCATCGTTGATCTTATTGAGGATGCTGAAGAGGATCGTGCCGGCCAAACCTTTGTTACTCAGGAAATCATACTGAGCGAGGGCCGCTTTCTTGTGCCGCGTATTATTGTTGATGAGCAAGGAGAGATCATTTCCTCTAATCACGTTGATCGTGAGCTGGATCAGCAACTGATTAGTTATTATGCCTCCATGAACGATCCCATTGAGATTAAAATTGGGAGCGGCAATAACATACAAACGCAGTATGTTTACTATGGCGAAAGCCCAACGGTGCGCTATCTCCGTTACTTCCCCTACATCCAGTTAAGCCTGTTGGCTGTTCTGCTGGGCATTGGCTTTATAAGCTACCGTACTATCAGTCGATCCGAACAGTCGAACCTGTGGGTGGGGATGACCAAAGAGGCGGCCCATCAGTTAGGCACACCGCTCTCGAGCCTGTATGGTTGGATTGAACTGCTTCGGGAAGAAAAGAAAGACGATGCCTTTACCCAACGCATTTGTAATGAATTGGAGAGCGACATTAGCCGGGTGCAGGGAGTGGCCGAGCGGTTTAACAAAATAGGTTCTGAGCCGGAGTTACAATACCACCGGCTGGAGCCAATCGTTCAGAAGGTAGTAGATTATATGGAACATCGGCTGCCCCAATTAGGAGAGCATGTGGATGTTCTCTGCCAGCTTGATACTGGGATTGAGGCGAAAGTCAATCCGGATATCTTTCAGTGGGCCCTGGAGAATCTCATCAAAAACGCGATGGATGCGATCAAAACCTCAGCCACCAAGGCACAGGTAACGGTTCGGTTGCATCAGCGTGAAAATGAAGTCTTTATTGATATCATTGATACCGGAGTGGGAATAGAAAAAAAATATCAGAAAGAGATTTTTAAACCGGGCTACAGCACCAAGAAAAGAGGCTGGGGACTGGGACTGAGTTTAACAAAAAGAATTATAGAAAAATACCATCAGGGCAAGTTGCTTATTTATGACACAAAAGTGGGCAGCGGAACCACAATGCGCATCCGGCTTAGGGTAGATCTTTCTCGGGATGAGCAGGCAGACCAGGGAGAAATATAGCTTGCTAATTGGACTGATAGCCGCGCTCCCGGGCATATTCCATCAGCTGCGATTTTAAAAGATTACGTCCACGGTGCAGCCGCGACCGGATGGTGCCGATGGGGACGTCCAGCATATTGGCGATTTCCTCATACGTAAAACCTTCAACATCGCAGAGCAGCACAACGGTCCGAAAATCTTCCGGAAGTTCGTCCAGGGCACTGGAGATATCGTCATCAATGAGGTCGCGGAACATCTTATCTTCCAGATCAGAAGTATCAGTGCGCTCCGCCCGGATGGTTTCGTAGAAGGTAGAAACCTCATCATAATCTACCTGGCTGGGCTTTTTAGAATTTTTTCGATAACTGTTGATATAAGAATTTTTCAGGATCCGGAAAAGCCAGGCCTTAGCATTGGTTCCCTTTTCATAACTGCTAAAAAACCGGAAAGCTTTAACAATCGTATCTTGCACTAAGTCTTCGGCGTCATTAGGATCCGAGGTAAGCCTAAGCGCAAAATTATACATAGCATCCAGGTGGGGGATGATTTCATCTTCAAAATCTTTCTGCTTCTGAATTTCTTCTGTTGTCAGTTCGGCCATCCCTCTTATAAGGTTACTAATGGTTGAGAGTTAGCTGCGACGCTACATACTGTGCATGTCACATCGGAACTTCAGCCCGAAGGCACTATATTCCCTGTAAATTTATTATATCAATTTAACTACTAAAAGGTTAATCATTTTATCTGATAAACCCCATAGTTAAATGATATACTTCTACAACATATAGAAATTATATGAAGGCACCTTAAAGATAAAGTATGCTTTTCCGGTTTTTGGGCAGAGCTTAAAAGGCCAGTACCATAAGGTCATAGATGGCATGGGTCCAGGCCGCCATTCCGAATCCGCGCCATATATAAATGGCATTAAGCGCAAGGCCAAACAAAAAGCGAAACAGGAAGGAGCTGAATGTGAATGAATCGCCCAGGGCACCGATGTAGTGGACAAGGCTAAAAATGACGGCGGCCAGGATGATAGCAACAGTATAGGCTGCCGCTTTCTTAGTAAAGAAGTGTTTGAACATCCAGAGAAGGGCAGAAACCAGAATCACCCGAAAGAAGAGTTCTTCATAAAGACCCGCACCGAGTGAAAGAGCCATTTGCTGGAGGAAAGAAAGACTCTCTACAGCAGATGGTCCCGCGAGCTGCAGCAGGCTCCCAACAGCGGTTGTAATAAGAATGGAAAGGAAAAAGGCATAAAGAGCAGCTTCAAAGAGCATGCCGATAAAATAGCCTGTTCGCAGGGAGGAGAGCTTTTCGCGATCGCGGTAGAGTATAAAAATGCCGATCAGAGCTACCAGAATGAGTGTAATCGAGAGTACATTCTGGCCAAAGTATGAGAATAGTGTTTTAATCCATACATCAACGGAAATCCGAACAACATGTTCACTATCGGGTTGCGCGATAAAAATAAGCACTTCATACAGCAGGAGCAGCGGCAGGCTGATCAGATAGCTGTAAAGCAGCGAGTTAGTGCTGGAAAAATAGCGTG